>NZ_AECZ01000013.1 GCF_000179555.1 Solidesulfovibrio fructosivorans JJ] | reverse complement strand
CGCCCCCCACACCCCCCACCCTCCCCGAAAAACTCTTAAAGGGGGGATTGGGAATGGGGAGAGCCTCCGGAGAACTTGAAAAAGAGAGGGGGATTGGTCCGGACCAATCCCCCTCTCTTCTTATTCCTTCAAAGAAATAAAAATGGTTATCTTGGGAAGGCTTGTAATACCGCCCCCCCTTTGAAAGTTTTTGGGGAGGGTGGGGGTCCGGGGGAGGGGACCCTTTTTTTCAAAAAAGGGTCCCCTCCCCCGGCTTATCCCCAGCCCACCTCACAAAATCTGTTCCAGAAACTTCTGGGTACGGGGGTGGGAGGGGTTGGTGTAGAAGGTTTCCGGCGAGGCGATTTCGAGAATTTCGCCATCGGCCATAAACACGATGCGGTCGGCGACTTCGCGGGCGAAGCCCATTTCGTGGGTCACGCAGACCATGGTCATGCCTTCGCGGGCCAGCTTGGCCATGACATCGAGCACTTCGCCGATCATTTCCGGATCCAGCGCCGAGGTCGGCTCGTCGAAGAGCATGATCTTGGGGCTCATAGCCAGGGCCCGGGCGATGGCCACGCGTTGCTGCTGGCCGCCCGAGAGCTTGGCCGGGAACACGTCGGATTTCTCCAGGATGCCCACCTTGTCGAGCAACTGTTGCGCCATGGCTTCGGCGGCGCTCTTGGTCATGCCCTTGAGCTTGATCGGGGCGAGGGTCACGTTTTGCAGCACGGTCTTGTGCGGAAACAGGTTGAAGCTCTGGAAGACCATGCCCACTTCCATGCGCACCTTGTTGATGTCCACGGTCTTGTCGTCGAGGTCGTGGCCGTCGACGACGATACGGCCCCGGCTGATGTTCTCCAGCCGGTTGATGGTGCGCAGCAACGTGGATTTCCCGGAGCCGCTCGGGCCGATGATGACCACCTTTTCGCCCTGCGCCACGTCGAGGCTGACGTTTTTGAGCGCCACGACGTGGTCGAAGAACTTGCTGACGTCCTTTATGCTGATGATCGGGCTATCGTTTGACATGATGGGACAAACGCTCCTCCATGATGCTCACGAGCTTGGACAGGATCAAGGTGATGATCAGATAGATCACGGCCACCATGGTGAAGGTCTCGAAGTATTCGAAGGACTCCGAGGCGTATTCGCGGCCGCGCCGCAGCAGGTCGGCCACGCCCAGGATCGAGACCAGCGAGGTGTCCTTCAAAAGCGCGATGAATTCGTTGCCGACCGGCGGCAGAATGGTGCGCCAGGCCTGGGGCAGGATGACGTGGTACATGGTCTGGGCCCGGTTGAAACCGAGCGACCGGGCCGCCTCGGTCTGGCCGATCGGGATGGCGGTGATGCCGGCCCGGAAGACCTCGCCCATGTAGGCGCCGTAGCACACGCTCATGGAAATGACGGCCGCGAGCAAATCCGGGACCTGCACCATGCGCCCCAGCGCGTAATAGATGTAGAAAAGCTGGACGAGCAGCGGCACGCCGCGCACGACCTCGACGTAGGTCGAGGCGACGAGGTTGATGTATTTGTTGCGCGAGATGCGGCCGAGCCCCGTGATGAGGCCGAGGATCAGGGCCAGGATGATGGAATAGACCGTGACCTGGAAGGTGACCAGGATGCCGTCGGGGACAAAACGGAAAATTTTCAGATAGGGGTCGGGCTTGAAATACAGCAGACAGCCGAGGGTCAAAAGCGCGCCGGCGAACGAGATGCGCCAGGCCGAAACCAGGCCTTTGTCCGAGGGCTTGGGGATGGCCGCACCCTCGCCCACGTCGATGATGGTGTTCCCTTCCTCGCCAGGATCATTGCATTGCTTGGTCATGAGACGATTCCGCCAAACACGTCCGCCGGCTTTCGGAGCCGGCGGACGTCAGGTTGCGTTTTACGCGGGCGCTATTTGCCGCCGCCGATCCATTTGGCAAGCAGCTGCTTGTCGATGCCCTTTTTCTTGACCGCCTCAATGCCCTTGTTGATCAGGTCGAGGTCTTCCTTGTCGCCCTTTTTGACGGCGATGCCGTAGTACTCGTCGCCGGCTTCGATGATGCAGGCGATCTTGAGCGAGTGTTTGTACTTCTCGTTTTGCAAGGCGTACTGGGCGGCGACGGGATCGTCGCAGACGACGCCGTCGATGCGGCCGTTGTAGAGGTCTTCGAAGGCCAGTCCGACTTCGTCATAGGACTTGTCTTTTACGCCCTCGGCCTTCTTGATGGCGAAGTGTCCGGTGGTGCTGATCTGGGCGCCAAGGGTCTTGCCCTTCATGTCGTCGATGCACTTGGCCGCGGACTTGGCCGGAACGACCAGGGCCTGGCGCACCTTGAAATAGGGAGTGGAGAAATCCATGCTCTTTTTGCGTTCGGGAGTGATGGTCACCGAGGAGCAGATGGCGTTGTACTTGCCGGCGGCCAGACCCGCGAAAATACCATCCCAGGGCACGGCCTTGAATTCCGCCGTGAAGCCGGCTTCCTTGGCGGCGGCCTTCATGTATTCGATGGCGTAACCGCTAATCTGTTTGTCGGCATTGACGAATTCCATCGGCGGCCAAGTGGCGTCGGTGGCGAAGACGATGGTCTTGGCCAGGGACGGGGAGGCGGTCATGGCCACAAGGGCCAAGGCCAAAATGAACTTTTTGACCATGGAGAACTCCTGTTGTTGGAAGTGACGAGGCAAAAAAGGACATCCCCCTGCGCAACGCAGTTGTGTGTCACGCCCTTGTGGCCGAAAAGACACAAAAATTCAAGCCGTCAGGCCCCGAATTTCATGTCTTCCGGGCTATTTTAGGCCTTGGGCCCAGACTGCCAATCTTGGCAAAATTTTGCGAATTTCTCCAAATTTTCGGGGAAATCCACCCGGCCGAATCCGATGCGGAACCGGTCCGGCCACTCCTCGCCGTACAAGCGACCCGGCAGCAGCAGCACTCCGGCGCGCTCCAGGGCGGCCCGGCAAAACCCGTCGGCGTCCCCGGACACGAGTCCGGGAAAGACGGTCAGGCCGCCGCGCGGCGAAACGTAATGAAAGAGGTCCGAACGCTCGTGAAAAAAGGCTTCCAGCAGGCGACGGTTTTCGGCCAGAAGCGCCCGCATGCGCGAAAGCAGGGCGTCCTTGGCCGTAAGGGCGCACACGGCCAGATACTCGGACGGCGCCGAGCCGCAGATGGACAGGTAGTCCTTGACTGCGGCCATGCGCGACAAAAACTCCCGGTCGCGGCAGGCCACCCAGCCCACCCGCAGTCCGGCCAGGCCGAAGGATTTCGACAGCACGCCAAGGGAAACCGCCCCGGCGTCGAGGTCGCAGGCGGCGGGCAGCGTCGCCACGCCCTCGGCTTCGGACAAGCGGTACACCTCGTCGGAAAAGACCCGCACCCCGCGCTCCCGGGCCAACCCGATCATGGAGGCGAAGACTTCCGGAGAAGGCAGGTAGCCCGTGGGATTGTGGGGGAAATTGAGCACGAGCGCCCTGGCCCGGTCCCCGAGCAGCGCGCCGAGTTCGCCCATGTCCGGGGCGAAGCCCCAAGCCGGATCGCAGCGCCAGGGGGCCACCCGGCAGCCCATGCTCCCGGCCACGTCGGAAAGGGACTGGTAGCAGGGCGTGGGCACCACAACGTCGTCGCCCGGGTGCAGCGCCGCCTGCATAAACGTGTAGATGGCCTCCTCGGCCCCGACGTGGACCAACACGTCGTCCGGGGAAATGGTCGTGTAGAGTCCGGCGATGGCTTCCCGCAGTTCGGGCGCGCCCCGGGAATCCGTGTAGCCAAGGCGCAAGCGGGAGAGGCCCTCGGCCGCTCCGGGCACAAGGTCGAGCAACTCGGCCACGCTTATGGTCTCGCCGTCCGAGGCGCACAAAAGGCTCGGAGCGGTGAACTCATGACAGGCGAAGAAACGCTCCAGGCGGAAGGGGGGCAAGGGCACGGTGTTTGCTTTCCTTTTGCGAGGCGGATAGGTTTGGGATCGAAAACAAGCGGACATACCCATGAATCACGCGCTCGGCAAGTTGCTTTTGACGGTGGGCCTCGCCCTGGCCTGCCTGGGGATCGTCCTCATCCTGGCCGACCGGCCGGGGTTCTGGCAGTCCCTGTGGCAACGCCTGCCCCTTTTCCGCCTTCCCGGCGACATCCGCTACAAGGGCGAGGGGTTTTCCTTTTATTTCCCCTGGGTCACCTGCCTCGTGGTGAGCATCGCCCTGACGGTCCTGGCCTGGATATTCCGCAAATAGTCATGGGCGCTTCCGGCATGGTTCCGATTGTACACCGCACTTTTTTGTGCTAGCGACTGCCCTTCACCATGGCATTCGACATCGCCCAGTTTTTACGCACCAACAAGACCCTCGCCATTTGGGCCGCCTTTTTCGGGCTGGTCTGGCTGGCCAACTTCTACGGCCTGTTCGGGCTGGTCTTCATCACCTACATTCTGTGCTTCCTTTTCAACGGACCCATCCATGCCCTGGCCGTCAAAACCAAGCTGCCGCGCACCCTGTGGGCCACCCTGGTCTACATCGTGTTCGTCAGCGTGGCGCTGACTCTCGTCTCTTCGGTGTTGCCCAAGCTCGGCAGCGAATCGACGTCGTTTCTCAAAAAGCTGCCCGACACGCTGGAAACCTTGCGCGGCCACCTGGACAACTGGGCCTGGCTGGCTCCGGACATGGCCGCGCCCATCGCCAAGATCAAGGACTACCTGAGCATCGAGGCCCTGGTCGGCGTCAAGGCGCAGACGCTTTTCACCATTGCCGTCAACTCCTTCAACCAGATTTCCACCTACGTTTCGACGTTCCTTCTGGGCACGCTTTTCAGCTTCCTCATCATGCTCGACTTCCCCAACCTCAGGGCCAAGACCATCTCCCTGCGCGAATCGCGGCTGCGCGACATCTACGACGTCACGGCCCGCAGCGTGGTGCGCTTCGCGGTGGTGGTCGGTATGGGGTTTCGCGCCCAGATGCTGATTGCCGCGGTCAACACGATACTGACCGCCATCGGGATGCACATCCTCGGCATCGAACCCGTGATGCTCCTTTCCACGGTGGTTTTTTTCTGCGGTCTGATCCCGGTGCTCGGCACGTTCATCTCCTCGGCCCCCATCGTGCTCGTGGCCGTCAACACCACGGGCCCCCACCACGCCCTTTGGGCCATCGTCATGATCATCATCGTCCACACCATCGAGACCTACATTCTAAACCCCCGCATCGTAGCCGCCATGTTCAAGATCAGCCCGCTGGTCACGCTGATGATCCTGTACGTGGGACACAAGCTCTTCGGCCTGTGGGGCATGGTGCTCGGGGTGCCGGTGTCGGTGTTCATCTTCCGCTACGTCATCCTCGGCAACGACCTGCAACAGTGCCTGCCCGGGGAAAAAAGCGCCCACTGCCGTCCTGCCGACGACAAAGCGAAAGCCGGTCACGGGGAAAAATAAGCATGCGAAGGTGTCTCCCCCAGCTGGCGAAGTGGCTGGTCTTGGCGCTGTGCCTGACGCTGCCCGGCCTGGCCCGGGCCGGACTTGAGGAGGGCAAGCAGGCCTACCGCGCCGGCGACTACGCCAAGGCCCTCGAGGAATTCCTGCCCCTGGCCGACGCCGGCGACGCCGCCGTGCAAAACCAGGTGGCGGCCATGTACTACACCGGCCTCGGCGTCCCGAAGGACTACGCCAAGGCGGCGGAGTGGTTCAAGAAATCCGCCGCGTCCGGCAATCCCAACGGCCAGTACTGCTTGGGCAAGCTCCTCTACTACGGCCAGGGCGTGCCCCAAAATTTCGATGACGCGGCCAAGCTGCTGGCCGAAGCGGCCATTGCCGGCAAGGGCGGCGCCCAATACCTCCTCGCCACCTTGTATCTGTATGGCAAGGGCGTGGCCCACAATCCGGTCAAGGCCTACTTCTGGTCCATCCTGGCGGCCGATGCCGCCGACCTGCCGCCCGAGGACAAGCCCGGCGCCAAAGCCCTGCGCGACCAGATCCAGGGCATGCTGAGCCAACGCCAGATCGCCTCCATCAAGACCATGGCCGGCGAGTGGGCCCCCCGCAAGTAAGAGAGAAGAGAAGAAGGAAGAATATGCGAGAGGGGAAACCCTTTGAAAAGGGTTTCCCCTCTCGCGCTCTCCCCTTCCTAAACTTTTATATTTGAGTTTGTTAGCGAGTGAATGGGGTTCTAAAGAACGCCGTGGGAAACCATTTTTCAAAATGAAAACCAGCCTTGCGCGGCGCCCCTTAGTCGATCATCGACAAATTCTGGAACTTGCGGCGGAAAACCGCCTCGCGTCCGAGCCCCTCGGGATTGGCCACGGCGTGCTGCACGTAGCGCAAGGTCTCTTCATAGAGGCCGGCGAACTTGTAGGGCGTGATGAAGTGGGTGCGCACGGCGGTCAGGATGTTGCCGTAAAGCAGCAGCGCCGTCTTGCGCACCGGCAAAAGGCGGATGGAACCGTCGTCCATGCCGCGCTTGAGGTGCCCGGCGATCTCGTCGAAAATCAGGTCGAACTTCTCCGCCACAAGCGCCTTGTGATCTTCCCCGCCGAGCTCACCGAAGGGTGAACAGCGGATGAGCACGGGAAACGTCTCGGGATTGTCGAGCGTGAAACGCAGGTAGGCCCGAATGAACTGGGTCAGGGCCTCATAGCCCGATTCCGCGCCATCCGCCTCCTCCCGCACCCGGGTTAAAAGCCGCCCGATCATGTCGAACCCGGCGGTGATGAACAGATTCTCCTTGCCCCCGAAATGATGGGCCACCAGCCCGAACGCCACCCCGGCCTCCTCGGCGATCATTTTCATGGTCGTATTGGAATAGCCGTGGCGGCCGAACATGGCCTGGGCGGCGCGCAGGATGCGCTCCTTCTTGCCGGCCGCGCCCGAAGCCGCGTCCCCCCCCGCGCTCGATACGAAGGACTCCGATCCCCGAGTGGAATCGTCGGGCTCGCATCGCGCGCTTGCCGTTTCATTTTGGGATCGTTTCATGGAGAGTCGCACCTTAGGGCAGTCGCCGGCCATTAGCAAGAGCGGCGCAATTGGCCGAAAACCCAGTTTTTTTTCTAGACTGATTGACCGATCAATCAACCCATGCTATGCTCTTTCAACTGCAATGCATCCGTCCCGCCACGTCTCCCAGCCATCGCCGTTGCCGGGAAACGACCGGCCCCGACGGCTCCGGCCACCCATGGCGACCGCGCATTGCCCCGCGAGCAGCAGCCGCGGTCCGGTTCTGTGAGAACACAACCCAGACAATGAGGCGAACGTGTCCGACGTTCCCGGGGAGCAGACTCCGGAACGCGGGACGCGAAGGCCGGACGGATCCCTCGAAATCCGCCGGCATGGCATTGTTTCCTTAACGTATGAGGGGGGTTTTGTGCGTCAGTATCACACTGCCAACAAGGTCGGTTTCTTCCTTGGCCCCGTGGTGTTCATCATCTTGCTGCTCATGCCGCTGCCGCCGGGCATGAAACCCGAAGCCCAGCGCGTGGCGGCCGTAACGGCGCTGATGGCCATCTGGTGGATCACGGAAGCCATTCCCATTCCGGCCACCAGCTTGCTGCCCATCGCCATGTTCCCGCTCCTGAAAATCATGCCGTCCAAAGCGGCCACGGCACCCTACGCCGACCACCTCATCTACCTCTTCATGGGCGGCTTCTTCATCGCCGTCACCATGGAGCGCTGGAACCTGCACCGGCGCATCGCGCTCAAAACCATCAAACTCGTCGGCGTGAGCCCCAGCCGCATGATCTTCGGCTTCATGGCGGCAACGGCCTTCCTGTCCATGTGGGTGAGCAACACCGCCACCACCATGATGATGGTGCCCATCGGCCTGGCCGTCATCCAGCAGGCTTTCGGCTTCGAAGGCCATGACCTCAAGCACGGCTCCGGCTCGGGCCCGGAATACAACTTCGGCACCGCGCTCATGCTCGGCATCGCCTACGCCGCCTCCATCGGCGGCGTCGCCACCATCATCGGCACCCCGCCCAACGTCATCATGGTGGCCATGATCGGCAAGATGTACGGCCAGCACATCGGCTTCGCCCAGTGGATGGCCTTCGGTGTGCCCCTGGCGCTCATCACCCTGCTCGTGTGCTGGTACCTGCTCACGCGCATCCTCTTCCCCATGGGCAGCCTGACCCTGGCCGGCGGCGAGCAGATCATCGACCACGAAATCGAACTGCTTGGCCCCATGAAAAAGGAAGAAAAGTGGATCGTGGCCGTGGGCTGCTTCGTGGGCTTCTGCTGGATCGTGCGCGGCTTCGTCAAGATCCCCGCCCTCAGCATGGTGCATGACGCCACCATCGGCATCCTCGGCGCCCTGATCCTGTTCGCCCTGCCCACGGATTTCAAAAACGGCAAGTTCCTGCTCGACTGGAAGACCGCCGTCAAAATCCCCTGGGATGTGATCCTGCTCTTCGGCGGCGGCCTGGCCATCGCCAACGGCTTCACCAAAACCGGCCTCGCCGACTGGATCGCCGGCAACCTGTCCACCCTGCAGGGCATGGCCCCGGTGCTGTTCGTCATGCTCGTGGTGGCCATCACCATCTTCATGACCGAACTGACCTCCAACACCGCCACCGCCACCCTGCTCATCCCCATCATGGGCAGCGCCGCCGTGGCGCTTGGGATCAACCCCTACGCCACCATCATCGGCGCCTGCGTGGCCGCCTCCTTCGCCTTCATGCTGCCCGTGGCCACGCCGCCGAACGCCGTCGTCTTCGGCAGCGGCTGCGTCAGTATAGGACAGATGTGCAAAGCCGGATTCTGGCTCAACCTGTTCGGCATCTTCATCATCACCTGCATGACCTTCTACCTCATGCCGATGCTGTGGGGCATCGACCTGTCCCACCTGCCCGCCTGGGCCATCACGCCGAAATAAGGCGCTCACTACTGGCTGGGGCTCCGCCCCAGACCCTGGCAGGAGAGGCTCCGCCTCTCCTGCACCTCTCCGCCGGGGGGCTTGATGCCCCCCGGTCCCCCCTTTTCCGGGTTGGGTTGATGGGGTGGGGGAGTGGTCGGGCGGCGGGAAGCCGAATGTTTGTTGCCGCAATCGGCCCGGCGGCGAAGCGCCGCATTTGAAAAGAGGATTTTTTCTCTGAATGTCGCCCCTCTGGGGCGACCGGCGTGGTGGCGGCGGAATTTGTCGGGACGAGCTTGTCGCGAAGCGACATGCACCGTCCCGACAAATTCCGCCGCCATCTTCTCGACACTTCGCCTTCCGGCCCGCCAGCCAAGCCTTAGGCCCAGCCAAAGCACACCGGATGGGGGGTCCGGGGGGCCTTCGGCCTCCCGGCGGTGGGGTGCAGGGGAGGCAGCGCCTCCCCTGCCGGGGCCTGGGGCGGAGCCCCAGCCGCCAGCCGGCCTACCGCTTACGCGTGGCCGCAGGGGCCGGAGTGGCCTTCGTGGCTGCCCTTGCGTTCGAAGTCGGTGAGAAAATCGAGCAGTTTGTTGGTCTTGCCGACGTTTTCCTTGTCGCCGAGGTCCTCGAAGATGGCGACGGCCCGGGAGTACCAGACCTTGGCGGCTTCCAGGTCGCCCTGGTAGTTGGCGACGAGTCCGAGCTGGTGGCAGGTCTTGGCTTCGCCGGCGATGTTGCCGGTTTTTTCCTCGAGCTCCAGGGCGCGTTCGTAGCATGCGACGGCCTTGGGATAATCCTCGGCCATCTGGGCCACGACGCCGAGCTGGTGGCTGGTGACGGCGATGCCGCCCTCGAGTTCTTCCTTCTCGCTGATGGCCAGGGATTTCTCCAGCCATTCCCGTGCCTTGGCCAGATCCCCTGTTTCCTGGCTGGTCAGCCCCAGATTATGCTGACTCATGGCCTGCCCAATGGCATCCTCGAGAGCGACAAAGGCTTCAAGGGCCGCGAGAAAACCTTCCCGAGCGGCATCGAACTCCTTGCGCTCCAGGGCTTCCAGGGCGGCCTGGTGGATGGCTTCGGCCTTGGCGATGGCCGTTTCGTCTTGTTCGGATGTGTGCACGTCTGTCCTCCCGCGCGCCGGCCGCTGCCGGCCGGTTACGATTGATGCTTGCGCCGCACGGCTGGGGTGACGGTCTTTTCCGGCGAGGTCAAGGCGTTTGGCCGGTTCCGCCGGCATTTTCGGCCTTTTTCGGAGGCCGCAGGCAGGCCAGCACCCGCTGCTCGGCGTCCTGGGCTTCTTCTGATGCCAGGGGGGAAATATCTTCCGGCGCGACGTAATGGATGGCCCCGCAGGGGCACATCTGGACGCAGGCCGGCTCCTGGCCGATCTGCCGGCGGGCGGCGCACAGGTCGCATTTGACCACCATGACGCCCTTGTCCGTTTCGAAAACGGCCATGTAGGGGCAGGCCAGCATGCACTGGCGCGACTCACAGCCCCGGCAGAGCATGGGCTGAAGCACCATGGCCCCGTCCATGTCGCGGCGGATGGCCCCGCGCTTGCAAACCTTGGCGCAATTGGGCTCGGCGCAGTGGCGGCAGTACAGGGGGGCCATAAGGCCCGAAACGGCCCGGATCATGTGGATGCGCGGCACGTCGTGGACGAACCGGCAGACGTATTCGCAGGTCTCGCAGCCGATGCATTTGGAATAGTCGATGTAAAGCGTTTTGCGCGCGGTCATGGTCACGTCCGTCCGTTACAACCCGCGCACCCGGGGCGCGTCCCGAAAGCCGCCGCCCGGGAAGCGGTCGGCCTCGCGGCTGATAAGTTCGTCGGCGGCGAATTCCGTCTGCCGGTTCTGGGCCTTGAGTTCCAGCCAGTTGCCGAGCGACCGGGCCGCCCGCAGCCCGGAATAGACGGCTTTGCCGATCTTGCTCGGGCCGGTTAAGGCGTCGCCGGCCACGAATACGTTTTCGATGGCCGTCATGTTGAGCCAGCGCACCTCGCCCTTACGCACGGACTCGAGGCCGAGCTCCTTGGCGAACGGCGGCGTCGCCACCTCGCCGATGGCCGCGACCACCAGGTCGGCAGGCAGGCTTTCGACCACCCCGCCACGCGTGAATTCGATGCCGGCGACCGCCTCCTCGCCCGACACGCGCACCGGCACGCAACGTTCGTTCCAGGTGACGCCCGCGCGCTCCAGGCGTTCGATTTCGAGGCTGCCGCAGGGGGCGTCGGCGCGGCCGCGCCGGTAGAGCACGTCGACGGACGCCGCGCCCAGGGCCGCGGCCCCATGGGCCACGTCCACGGCCGAATGCCCGGCCCCGATGACCACCACCCGCCGTCCGGCCACGTCCGGGGCCTTGACGTTCGGGGCGCAGTAGTGGGCGGCCCGGATGGGGAAGAGAAATTCCAGCCCGGACAGCACGCCGGGCAATTCCTCGCCCGGAATCTCCAGCCGGCGCGATTTCCACGAGCCGGTGGCGATCATGATGGCGTCGTGCTTTTTGACCATGTCGCCAAGGCCCTTGACCTCGGTGGCGAAATGGTCGCCTTCTTCCTCAAAAAGCGGCGCGCTGCAACAGATTTTCGTGTGGGTGTGAAAGACCACGCCGTAGCGCCGGGCCATGCGCAGGGTGCCGGCCTCGATGCGTTCGCGCGGAATGCGGTAGCCGGGGATACCGAAGAGCATCAGCCCGCCGGGCTTGGGCATCTTGTCGTAGACCTCGACCGCATGGCCCAGGCACGAGAGGTAGCCGGCCGCCGCCAGCCCCGACGGGCCTGCTCCGATGATGCCGACCGACGCGCCGCTCGGCGGGGGCGGCTCGTCGCACAGAAAATTGAAATTCATGGCGTCCATGAAAGCCTCCGAGTCCGGTCCCAGGATACGCGAAAGGCCGGGGCATCACAACGCCCGGATGACTTTCCCCCGACTTTGTGCCACGACCTGCCCCGCGCCAAAGCCCCGAAGCCACCGGAGGAGAGAAAAAATGACCGCCATCTACTGCAAGCTGATCGGCTCGGCCGTGCTGTGGGGCGGCACGTGGGTGGCCGGACGGGTCCTCGGGCGATACCTGGAGCCTTTTTCCGCCGCGTTCATGCGGTTTCTGATCGCCTCCATCTTTCTTTTTTTTCTCACGGCGCGCCTGGAGGGCCGGGTGCCGAAGCTCACCCGGCAGACCCTGCCCTGGCTGCTGCTCCTGGCCGCGACCGGCATCTTCGCCTACAACGCGCTTTTTTTCGCCGGGCTGCGCACGGTGCCGGCCGGGCGGGCGGCCATGATCGTGGCCTCGATTCCGGCCGTGGTGGCGCTTTTTTCCGCCCTGCTCTTCAAGGAACGCTTCACCGTGCTCAAGGCCTGCGGCATCGCCGTCTCCTTTGCCGGGGTGGGGCTCATCGTCTCCGGCGGCGATCCGGGAGCGCTTTTGCGCCAGGGGCTTTCCTTCGGCGACGTGTGCATTTTCGGCTGCGTGCTGACCTGGGCCGCGTATACGCTGGCCGGGAAAAAGGCCATGGAGCGTGTGGCCCCGTACGGCGCGGTCACTTGGTCGTGCATCCTCGGCGCGGCCATGCTCCTGCCCCCGGCTCTGGCCACGGGGCTTGTTCGGGATGTGGCCGCGGCCGGCCCGGTCGCCTGGGGCTGCCTGCTCTTTTTCGGCGTCCTGGCCACCGGCTTCGGTTTTTCCTGGTACTACGAGGGGGTGCGCGCCATCGGCCCGACCAAGGCCGGAGTGTTCATCAACCTGGTGCCGGTGACGGCGGTTTTTCTCGGCTGGTTGCTGCTCGGGGAACCGCTCTCCTCTTCCCTGGCCCTTGGCGGCACGCTGGTGCTGGCCGGGGTTTGGCTGACCAACAGGCGGCCGCTTCAAACGAAAAACCGATAACGGTCTTGCGCTCAGGCCGACTTACGGATACAGCATAGCCACTTTTCCCCTCCCGGAGACCTTTCCTATGGATACGCCCGTCCCCCCGGCCACGGTTCTGGTCGTCGACGACGCGCCGTCGAACTTGGCCATTTTGACCGAAACGCTGCGCAGCGAATTCGACGTCCGCATCGCCACAAGCGGATTCGAAGCGTTGCACCTTGTCTGCGACGCCCCCCCGGACCTCATCCTGCTCGACATCCTCATGCCGGAGATGGACGGCTATGAGGTCTGCCGCCGCCTCAAGGCCGATTTTTCCACCCGCAATATCCCGGTCATCTTCCTCACCGCCAAAAACGAGGTTTCCGACGAGACGACGGGGCTGGCCCTCGGGGCGGTGGACTACATCACCAAGCCCATCACCGTGCCCATCGTGCAGGCCCGGGTGCGCGCCCACGTGGAGCTCAAGCGCCGGGGCGACCTGCTCGAAACGCTGTCCATGCGCGACGGGCTGACCGGCATTCCCAACCGGCGGCGCTTCGACGAATATCTGAACCGGGCCTGGCGTCACGCCCTGCGCTGCAACACGCCGCTTTCGATGATCATGGCCGACATCGACGACTTCAAGGCCTACAACGACGCCTATGGCCACATGGCCGGCGACGAATGCCTGCGGGCCGTGGCGGGAGCGCTTTCCGGCGCCCTGCGCCGCCCCGGCGATCTGGTGGCGCGGTTCGGCGGCGAGGAATTCGCCGTGGTGCTCGAGCACACCGAACTTCCCGGGGCGCTGCATCTGGCCGAGGCCATGCGCGCCGCCGTCATCGACCTCGACCTCGGCCACGAGGATTCGCGCGCCGCCCAGGTGGTCACCGTAAGCCTCGGCGCGGCGACGCTCACGCCCAAGGCCGGCATGACGCCCGAAACGCTCATCGGCGCCGCCGACCGCATGCTCTATGCGGCCAAGCAGGCCGGTCGCAACCGAGTCCTTGGCGACACGACGGTCTAGACCGCTTCCGCGCCCGCTCTCCGCCGCCGCGCCCTTGCCCGCAGGCGGCTTCTCTGCTATCCGGTTACGGTTTCGTCGCGCCGCATTGTCAGTACACGCCGGAAGTTCCGGCATGTCGGTTTCGGCCCTGGTCCCCACCTGCCACCTCAACCCGGGAGCGTACCATGCGCAAGCGTCTTGGCCTTCTTCTGGCCGCCCTGGCCGTCTTCGTCCTGTGCTTCGGCGGTCTGGCCGCGGCGGAGGAGAAAGTCTACATCAACGGCATCGATTTCGGCTTTCCCCCGTTCGGCTACGTGGACAAGGACGGCAAGCCCACCGGCTTCGACGTCGAGTCGCTCAACTGGATCGCCAAGAAAATGGGCTTCAAGGTCAAACACCAGCCCATGGATTGGGACGGCATCATCCCGGCGCTTCTGGCCAAAAAAATCGACATCGTCGCCTCGGGCATGAGCGCCACGGCCGAGCGCGCCAAGAAAGTCGACTTCTCCATCCCCTACTACGAGGTCACCCAGGTCCTGCTGGTCCCGGAAAAGGACAAGACCACCCTGGCCGAGATGCTCAAGTCCGGCAAGAAGATCGGCGTGCAGCGCGGCACGGTCACGGCCAAGCTGCTTGAAGAGCTGGTCACCAAGCCCGGCTACAAGTTCGAGGTCGTGCCCTACGACTCCACGGACCTGTCCATCGAGGACGTGAAGATCGGCCGCATCGCCGGCTCCGGCATGGACAGCACCATCGCCAAGGAAGTCATGAAGAACCCCGGCTTCAAGATCGCCGGCACCTTCGACGCCAAGCCGGAAAAGTACGGCTACGCCATGCGCAAGGAAGACAAGGAATTCCAGAAGAAGATCAATGACGGGCTCAAGCTCCTCATGGCCGATCCCTACTGGAAGGAACTCAAGGCCAAGTACGGCCTGTAATCCGTTTGCGCCGCCCGCGTCCGGACGCCCTTTGGGGCCGCTTCGGGCGCGGGCGCGCCTTTCCCGGACAAAATACACATGGACGGTTACGTCAAGGCGGGGCTCGCCATCTGGGAAGCCCTCCCCTATATCCTGGGCGGCATCTGGTGGACGGCTGGGCTTATCATCGGCGCCATGGCGCTGGGCCTTCTCCTCGGCATTCCCCTGGCCGTGGCCCACGTCTACGGCGGCAAGCCCATGCGCCGTTTCGTTTCGGCCTACATCTGGCTTTTTCGCGGCATCCCCATCCTGGTGCAGCTCTACCTTTTTTACTTCGGCATCATGGCCTATCTGAGCCAGCTTCCGGCCCTATCCTTTCTCCCCCTTTCCTCGGGGTTTCTGTCCGCCGTGCTGGTTTTGGGCCTGACCAGCGCCGCCTACCAGTCCCAGATTTTCCGGGGCGCGATTCAAAGCCTGCCGCCGGGACAGCTCAAGGCCGCCCGGGCGCTCGGCATGAGCGACGCCGTCGCCATCCGCGCCATCATCCTGCCCCAGGCGCTGCGCCTGGCCATTCCGGCCTGGTCCAACGAGTATTCCATCCTGCTTAAAGACTCGGCCCTGGCCTTTACCATAGGCGTGCTCGAAGTCATGTCCCGCACACGGTCGGTGGCGGCCCTCACCCACCAGCCGCTGCCCCTTTCCCTTTTGGCCGGGGCGCTCTTTTTCTTTCTCACCTGGGCCGGCATCAAGGCCCTCAAACGCCTCGAGGCCAAGGTGCGCATCCCCGGATACGCGCACCAGGGATCATTGTAGCATGGTTGACCAGCCCATTTTGCGCGTCGAAAACATCGTCAAGACCATCGGCGGGAACCGCATCCTCGACGACGTGTCCCTTACCGTCAAAAGGGGCGGACTCAAGGTGCTCATCGGCCCCTCGGGCGCGGGCAAATCCACGCTGCTTGCCTGCATCAACTTCCTCTCCCCGCCCGACTCCGGCGCCATTACCCTCGAAGGCAAGACCATCGACGGCAAAAGCAAGCGCGAACTGCTCGCCCTGCGCCAGCAGGTCGGCATGATCTTTCAGGATTTCAACCTGTTCGACCACCTCTCCGCCATGGAGAACGTGCGCGTGGCCTTGATCAAGGTCAAGGGCATGGACAAGCGCGCCGCCACCGCGCGGGCCATGGAGGAACTGGCCCGGGTGGGCCTTGCCGACAAACCCTCGCTCTACCCGGCCCAGCTTTCCGGCGGCCAGAAGCAGCGGGTGTCCGTGGCCCGGGCGCTCGCCCTCGACCCCAAGGTGCTGCTTCTCGACGAGCCCACGTCGGCCCTCGATCCGGAGCTTATCGGCGAGGTGCTCACGGTCATCCGGGACCTGGCCGACGAGGGCATGACCATGATCATGGCCACGCACCAGATCAGTTTTTCGGCCGCCCTGGCCGACGAGTTCCTCTTCATGGAACAGGGGCGCATCGTGGAGCGCGGCGCGCCTTCGGTGCTGCTCGCCCATGGCTCGGGCAGCCGCACCCAGTCGTTTTGCGCCAAGCTCAGCGAACTTGCCGGCGAAGCCACCTGCGAACTCGCCTCCCCGGCCGTCTGACGCCATGGACAGCTTTTATCATTTCGCGGTCAGCCGCATCATCCCGGCGCTCAATGCGGGCCTGTGGACGAGCATCCTCCTCATCATCCCCTCGTCGCTTTTAGGCGTGGCCATCGGCGTGTCCGTGGGCACGGCCCGGGTCTACGGCCCCCGGCCGCTGGTGCGGGTCCTCGAGTGGTACGTGTCCCTTTTTCGCGGCACGCCGCTGGTGGTGCAGCTCTATTTCTGGTACTTCGCCCTGCCCTACGTCTCCATTGGCGGCTGGCGCTGCATCCTGTCGCCCATGTGGGCCTCGATCATCGGATTCGCGCTTTGCAGCGGGGCCTACCAGTCCGAATACATCCGGGGCGGGCTGCTCTCCATCAAGCGGGGCCAGCTGCGCGCCGCCCAGGCCCTCGGCATGACGCCGTTTACCACCATCACCTCCGTCGTCCTGCCCCAGGCCTTCCGCCGGGCCCTGCCCGGCTGCGGCAACGAGATCATCTACCTCATCAAGTATTCCTCGCTCGCCTCCATCATCACGGTCAGCGACCTGACCGGCATGGGCAGAAGCCTGGCCAAGGCCACCTTTCGCAACACCGAGGTTTTCGTGGTGGTCGGCGTCTATTATCTGGCGCTGGTGACCGTGGCCACGCTGGTGCTGCGCTCGGTGGAAAAGCGCCTGGAACTGCCGGGATTCGAAGCCAAAAAGGATTAACCGTGGACGTTGCGCTGCTTGACGCCCTGGCCCGCGAGCTGGGGCCGGGCTTTCGCACGGACCCCGAAGCGCTGGGTGGGGCCGCGACCGATGACTCGGGCATTGCCGCCGCGCCCGAAGCCGTTTTTTTCCCGCGAAACGCCGACGAGATCAGCCGCCTGCTGCAGCTGGCCGATCGCCACGGCTTTGCCGTGACCCCGCGCGGGGCCGGCACCGGGCTTTGCGCCGGCAGCGTGGCCACAGCCGGCGGCGTGGTGGTGGCGACCACGGCCATGGACCGGATCCTCGCCATCGATACGGCCAACCTTATCGCCGTGGTCGAGCCGGGAGTGATCACCAAGACACTTCGCGACGCCGCTGCCGAAACCGGCCTTTTCTATCCCCCCGACCCGGCGAGCCTGGCCACCTCCACCATGGGCGGCAACGCCGCCACCAATGCCGGCGGTCCGGCCTGCGTCAAATACGGCGTCACCCGGGACTATGTGCTCGGCGCGACCTGCGTGCTGCCGGACGGGGAAATCCTCGAGACGGGCGTGGCCACGCGCAAAGGGGTGGTGGGCTACGACCTGAGCGGGCTGCTCATCGGTTCGGAAGGCACCCTTGGCGTCATCACCGAGCTTACCGTCAAGCTCATTCCCCATCCGCGCGAGGTGCGGGCGGTCGCCGCGCTTTTCGCCGACGCCCGCGCCGCCGTGACCACCGTGTCCGCCATCATGACCAGCGGCATCACGCCCTCGGCCGTGGAGTTCATGGACCGGGCCTGCCTGGGGCTCGTGGAGGAACTGTTGCCCTTGGCGCTTCCGGACGGCGAACCGACACTGCTGTTGCTCGAAGCCGACGGCGACCCGGACGAGGCGGCCAGGGACATCGCCCGCATCGCCGCCATCTGCCGCGACGCCGGAGCCCTGGCCCTCATGCCGGCCGACGACGCCGCTAGGCGCGAAAAGCTCTGGGACATCCGCCGCCAGACCTCCACGCGCATCCACGAAAGCGCGCCGGTGTACCTTTCCGACGACACGGTGGTGCCGATCGCCCGCATCCCGGAGCTGGTGGCCCGCCTGCCCGGGCTCGGGCAGCGCTTCGGCATGACGGTGTACGCCTTCGGCCATGCCGGCGACGGCAACATCCACGTCAACGTCACCGGCGAGGACGGCAGCCGCGAGCGCGGCCTGACGCTTTTGCGCGAACTTGTGGCCATCGTCCTCGAACTCGGCGGCACCATGTCCGGCGAGCACGGCATCGGCCTGGCCAAAAAGCCCTTTCTCGACATGGAGCTTTCCCCCCGCTCCATCGCCCTGCAAAAAAGCATAAAACGCCTGTTCGACCCCCGGGGCGTCATGAACCCGGGCAAGATCTTCCCCTAATCCCTTTCCATTTGCTCCTTAAGCCAGGCCACGGCCGTGCGCTGCGCGGCCGCGGCCTCGTCGGCCAGCCAGAAGGCCAGGTGCGACCCGGACCTGATCCACTCCAGGCGCGCGCCGGGAATGGCCCCGGCCGCATAGACGGCGTCGCCGGGGTCCACGTCGTTGTCCACGTCGCCGTGCATGACGAGCGTCGGACAGGATATCCCGGCCAAGGGCAGCTCTCCGATGGCGGCATACTGGGCCAGATCGTTTCGCACGCCCTCCTCGCGTTCGGGAAAACGGTCGGCAAAGGTGTGGACCATGCGGACGAACAGCTCCCGCTTGAGCGGGTCGGCCAGCACATGGCGCACGCGCTCCTTGAGCGTCGCGGCGTCCAGGGTGCTTTCCTCGCCGAGCAGCCCCTCCAGGGCGGATTTGGGGAAATGGTCGGTAAAAAAGGCCGTCAGCCGCAGCCCCATGTCAGTGACGAAAATCTTCCGGGCCAGGGGCGAAGCCTTTATGGCATAGGTCCGGCTGACCGAATCGACCTGGATGAGCGCCGCCACCCGGTCGGGATGGCGCGCGGCCAGCATGTAGGCCGGCGGTCCGCCGGCCGAAGCGCCAAGCACGGCAACCCGGTCTAAACCGAGGACGTCGAGCAGCGCGGCCAACGCGTCGGCCTGCGCCTCGGGCGTCGCGCCGGTTGCCAGGGGCGTGCCCAGGTACCCGGGCCGCGATACGCCGATGACGCGAAATCCGTTGACGCGAAAAAGCTCGCCAAGCAGCATTCCCTGGTCATAGCCGCCCGGGCCGCCGTGGACGCACAAAAGCGGCGCGCCCCGGCCGCGCTCGGCATATTCCACCGCCCCCTTCGCCGTCCGGGCGATATGCGGGGGCGTTTGCAGACAGGCGTCGAGGTCTTCGAGGCCTGGAACAACGAACTCCGGCATGGGCTCTCTCCTGTGTTGCCGCGCTTGCCCGCGCGGGTGCTCCGCCGTCAGAAACGCATAAAAAAAGCGCCCGCGGCCGCAGCCACGAGCGCCATAACGTCGCAGTCAATCCGAAACGCGCTCCCGCGTCGGCATTACGCCGCCGGGGTATCGGCCGTTTCGGCGTCCTTTACCGCGCTGCCCGGAGCAGCATCCGCCGCCTGCTCGCGCAGCCGGGAAACCAACTCAAACTCGAACGCCTTGCGGTCAAAGGCCACCATGTAGGCGTCGTGGCAAAAGCGCAGCGAATCCACCGGGCAGGCCCGGGCACATTGGCCGCACAGGCTGCAAAGCGAGAAATCGACGATGAACTTGGCCGGCGTCTTGCTGCCCTTTTGGGGCGCGGGCCCCAGCTTACCCGTGTCCGCCTCGCCTTCCTTGACCGGCACAGGGCACAGCACCGAGATGCAGTTCGACGGGCAGGCCTTGACGCAGGCCCCGCAAGCCACGCAACGCGCCACGGCCGGGTCCTCGTCCTTGCCGATCAGCTCCACATGGCCGCGAAAGGTGGCCAGGTTGTCCACTTCCTCTTTGGGATAGATCACGGTCACGCCGGGCTCGCACAGCGCCTTGCCCGTCACGCCAAGCCCGATGACCAGGCTTTTAAGCCCCGTGTAGGCTTCCCCGATAAGTTGCGAAAGTTGCGACATGTCAGCCTCCAAATCCCGTCACGACGACCACGGTCAGGGCAAGGTCGATCAGCGCCAGGGGCGTGAGCCACTTCCAGCTGAGGTTAAGAAGCTGGTCGAAGCGCACGCGCGGATACGTCCAACGCAGCCAGATGATGAAGAAGAGCACGCAGTAGATCTTGACCAGAAACCACCACACGCCGGGCAGAAACGGTCCTTGCCAGCCGCCCAGGAACAGCGCGGCGGCAACGCCCGCGACCACGATCATGTTGGCGTATTCGGCCAGGAAGAAAAGGCCGAAGCCCATGCCAGAATATTCCGTGTGGAAGCCGGCCGTGAGTTCCGATTCGGCTTCCGGCAGGTCGAAGGGGGCGCGGTTGGTCTCGGCCACGGCGCAGATCAGGAAGATGAAAAAGGCCAGGGGGTTTTTGACGCCGTACCACTGCCAGGGCCAGCCGCCCTGCTGGGCCGAGATGGTGTAGAGGTCGAGCGACCCGGCGGTCAGGGCCACGGCCATGACCGACAGGAGCAGCGGCACCTCGTAGGCCACGGACTGGGCCACGGAACGGGCCGCGCCGAGCAGGCCGAACTTGTTGTTGGAGCCCCAGCCGGCCAGAATCAACGACAGCACGCCAAGCCCGGAAAAGGCCAGGATGAGCACCAGCCCGAGGTTGAGCGGAATGGTCGTCAGGTTGGGGCCATAGGGCAGCGGCAGCAGGCAGATGGTCACCGGGGCGAAGGCCAGAAGCGGCGCGGTCCAGAAAAGGACCTTGTCGCAGCGGGCCGGGGACACGAGCTGCTTGCCCATGAGCTTGAGCGCGTCGACCAGCGGCTGGAGCAGGCCATGGGGACCGACGTGCAGGGGCCCAGGCCGGTATTGGCAATGGCCGGCCACCTTGCGCTCGACCCAGACCAGCACCAGGCCGTTTAAGCCGATGAAGGCAAAGAGGCACAGCAGGCCGATGACCAGCCGCGTCAGCGGATAATCGAGGCTTAAAAGCATGTCCATGTTCATCGGTCGATCTCCGGGATGACAAGGTCAAGGCTGCCCAGAATGGACACCGCGTCGGCCAGGAGCGTGCCCTCGGCCAGCTCGCTGAAGACGTTCAGATTGGTAAAGCCCGGGGCGCGCAGCTTCACCCGATAGGGCTTGGGGCCGCCGTCGGAGCGCACGTGGATGAGGATCTTGCCGCGCGCGCCTTCCACGGCGAAAGAGGCCTCGCCCTTGGGGGGCTTGAGGGTCTTGGCGACCTTGGTCTGGATCGGGCCCTCGGGCAGATCCTGGACGGCCTGGTCGATGATGTCGCAGCTCGTGACCAGCTCATCGAGACGCACCATGTAGCGGGCCATGGCGTCGCCCTCGGGGTAGTTCGGGATGCGGAAATCGAAACGGTTGTAGACGCCGTAGGGCTCGGCCCGGCGGGTGTCCACGGGCGCGCCCGAGCCGCGGATCACGGGGCCGGTGGCGCCGTAGCGGCGGGCCAGCTCCACGTCCATCACACCGATGCCTTCGCAACGCCCGCGCAGGATCACGTTGTCCGTGACCAGATCGCGGTACATGGGCAGCCGCGACCGCAGACGCCTGGTGAAGGCCAGGCAGCGCGAGGCGAAGTCGGCCGGAACGTCGCCGTACACCCCGCCGATTGTGAAGTAGGAATAGGTCAGGCGCGAACCCGTGACGTCCTGGAGGATGTCGAGGATCTGCTCGCGATCGTCGAAAGCGTACATGATGGGGGTAAACGCCCCGAGGTCGAGGAGATAGGCGCCCCACCAGAGCAGATGCGAGCTGATGCGGTTAAGCTCCGTCACGGCCACGCGGATGTATTCGGCGCGCTCCGGGACCTCAAGCCCCATCAGGCGCTCCACCGCGCCGGCCCAGGCCCAGTTCCAGGCCATGGGATGGAGATAGTCCACCCGGCCCATGTTGGGCATGAACTGCATGTAGGTCTTTTGTTCTGCCATCCACTCGTGCATGCGGTGGATGTAGCCGAGCACCGGTTCGGCGCGCACAATGTACTCGCCGTCGAGTTCGAGCATGATGCGCAACACGCCGTGCGTGGAGGGATGCTGCGGCCCCAGGCTCAAAACGAGCTTGTCCTCGGTCGGTCCGGGCTCGAACCGCGCGGAGACGAGATCGCCCCGCAAGGAATTCGGATCGAAGGCTTGCATGCGTCCTCCTAGCCCTGGGCGTCCTTGACGGCTTTGGGGGCCGCCGGCGCGGGTTTGGCCTTTTCCTTGGGCTCGGGCTCGGGCTCGGCCAGCCCGCAGTCGACGAGATAGGAAAGCGGCACGAGATCGGCCAGGGACTTGCGAGCCTTCTCCGTTTTGACCAGCGGCGCGATGTCGCTGTCCTCAGGGAGAAGCAGGTGGTGCAGGTTCGGATGGCCGGAAAAGATGATGCCGTAAAAATCGAAACATTCCCGCTCGTGCCAGTCGGCTCCGGTGAAGATGTCGGTCACCGTCGGCACCGTGGGGTTGTCGTGGGGCACGGTCAGGCGCAGCACGATGCGGTTGGCCCCGTCGAGAAGGCTCAGGTGGTAGGCCACCTCGAAGCCCTCTTCCAGGTCGGAGGCCATGACGTCCTCGAGCAGGTAGCCTTCGGCGAAGAGCACGGCCACGGCGTCGTGGACGGTTTCCGCCGTCAGGGTGACGGAGAACACGCAGCCCGTGGCGGCAAAATCCAGGGGCGCGGAGCAGGCCGGATGGAGTTTTTCGAGAAGGGCCTGGTTCATCGTTCGCCTCCAGCGGGGACCTGCCACCAGCGCCGGCCGGTCATCTTCTGCTGGATGGCGAACAGGCCTTCCAGCAATCCCTCGGGACGGGGCGGGCAGCCGGGCACGTAGACGTCGACCGGGATGAGGGTATCCACACCCTGGACCACGTTATACTGCCCCTCGATGTTGAAGGGGCCGCCCGAAATGGCGCAGTTGCCAAGGGCCATGACGAAACGCGGCGCGGGCATCTGTTCGAAGAGACGCACCACCAGCGGGGCGAGCTTCTTGTTGACCGTGCCGGCCACGATCATGAGGTCGGACTGGCGCGGCGAGGGCCGGAAGACCTCCGCGCCGAAGCGCGCGATGTCGAACCGGGCCATGCCCACGGCCATCATCTCGATGGCGCAACAGGCGATACCGAAGGTCATGGGCCAGATGGACATGGCCCGGCACACGTCCACGATCTTCTGGACCGCAGGCGTGGCGACGAGCGCCGGATCGACCGTATTTACGGCCGGGGCGCAACACGAACCTGGATTCTGCGGGGCCATGTGAACACTCCCTTACGCATGAAGTAGATGATGGCGGCGCCAAGCACCGCGATAAAAACCAGCAGCTTTATAGCCGCGACACCCCCCTGGGGCTTGGCGAAAAGGGCCGCGACCGGGAAGAGGTAGAGGATGTCCACCTCGAAGGCCAAGAAGATCAGGGCGTAGAAGTAGTAGTTGATGCCGAAGCGGACCCAGGAAGGGCCGTGCGTGGGCACGCCGCATTCGTAGGTCTCGGCCAGGGCGCCGCCGTGGGCCTTGGGGGCGATGAAAAGCTCGGCCAGAAGCGGGCCGGCGGCAAAAAGCACCCCGCCCAGGAAGAAGAGCAGTATCGCCGCTTGAAACCAGGTAAAGACCATGCGCCTTTCCCTCCTTTCGTTGACTGCCGCCGCACCTAGGGGTGCAGCTGGGTCCCGGCCATGGCCGCCAGGTCATACAGCGGCGCGGGGATGATGCCGGCCAGGAGCACCAGCGCCGCCAGCACGCCGCCAAAGACCAGCGTGCCCTTGGGGATGGCCAGGGCCGGAGCGTCGGATTCGCCGGTGTAGGCGTGGCGCACCAGACCCAGGTAGTAATAGATGGAGATGGCCGTATTGAGCACGGCCACGATCACCAGCCAGTAGAATCCCTGATCCCAGGCGGCCGAGAGCAGGAAGAGCTTGCCGGTAAAGCCGGCGGTGGGCGGCAGGCCGACCAGGGAGAAGGCGGCCACGGCCAGGATCATGGCCAGGGCCGGCGCGCGGTGGTACAGGCCGTTGAGGTCGTCCAGGCTCGGATTCTCGCCGTCCTTCGACATGGTGCACACGACGTAGAAGGCGGCCAGGTTCATCAGAATGTAGGCCAGGCTGTAAAAGGCCGAGGCGGCCAGCCCCGCCGCCGATCCGGCGGCAAGGCCCAGCATGACGTAGCCGGCGTGGGCCACGGACGAGTAGCCGAGCAGCCGCTTGACGTCGCGCTGGACCAGGGCGGCCAGGTTGCCGCCGGTCATGGAGATAGCGCCGAGCACGGCCAGGATGGTGGTCACTTCCATGTGCGGGGTGAGGATGGCGGCCAGACGCACCAGCACCACCACCGCGCCGAGCTTGGGAATGGTGGCCACGTAGGCGGCCGTCTCGTTCTTCGTTCCCTGGTAGACGTCAGGGCACCAGAAGTGGAACGGGAACAGCGCCAGCTTGTAGAAGAAGCCGGCCAGAAAAAGCGTCAGCCCGACCACGGCCAGGGGCGCGTCGGCAAAGCTCCAGGAGGAGGCGGCCAAGGCGGCGATGTAGGTCGTGTGCTTGGCGGCCATGATGTAGGACAGGCCGAACAGGGCGATGGCCGTCACCGCCGCGCCAAAAAGGATGTACTTGATGCCCGCCTCGGCCGCGCGCCGGTCATGGCCGCGCAGCGGAATCAGGGCGTAGAGGCTGTAGGAGGAAAGTTCCAAAGCCAGATACAGCGTGACCAGCTCCACGCACGAGGCCAGGAGCATGAGTCCCCAGGCCGAAAGCGCCAGCAGCATGAAGTAGTCCGGCGTCAGGTCCCGGCTGTCCTTTTTCCCGGCGGCGATGCCGGTCACGACCGCGAAGCCGAAGGCGATGGCGAGCTTGAAAAACTGCGACAGGGCGTCCAGCTTGTAGGTGGCGTAGAGCATCTCGTCGCGGGCCCCGAGTCCGGCCACGGCGACCAGCACGCCGATTCCGGCGGCCACGGGCAGCCAGGACATCACCCGGCGCGAGCCGCGCACACTGGCGACGAACAGGGCGCAGACAATGCCAAGCAGCCACAATTCCGGCAACAGTTTGAAGATGGTCATGGAAGCTCCTTGCGGACGGCGTCCGTGGCGGTGGCCACGGTCATGGACGCGGGAAGGCGCATGCGCTCGGCGAACTTCATGTCGCTGGTCAAGCCCATGGCCTGATTCTTTTCGCGCATGACGGAAAGCACGCGCTCGATGGAGGGCTCGATGGTCTTGATGGCCAACGACGGGGCCAGGCCGATGTAGAAGACGAGCAAGGCCAGCGGGATGAGCGTCACCCACTCCCGCGCGCCAAGGTCATGCCAGCTTTTCTTGAAGGCGCTCGGCTCGCCCCAGGTCACGCGCTGGAGCAGGCGCAGCATGTAGGCGGCGGCGAGCATGGCCCCGGGCACGGCGGCGAAGCCCACCCAGGGATTGTTGGAAAAGGCCCCGATCAGGACCAGAATCTCCCCCACGAAGCTGTTGGTGCCCGGAAAGGCCAGGGACGAGAAGGAGAAGACGCCGAAGAGAAACATGAAGGCCGGCATGAATTTGCCGAGCCCCTGGTTGTCGGCGATCTCGCGGCTGTGGCTGCGCTCGTAGATAAGCCCGACCATCATGAACAGGCCGCCTGTGGTGATGCCGTGGTTGAGCATCTGGAGGATGGCCCCGGAGACGCCTTTGACGCTGAAAAGGAAGATGCCGAGCGTCACGAAGCCCATATGGCCCACGGAGGAGTAGGCGATCAGCTTCTTGATGTCGGTCTGCCCGAGCGCGATGCAGCCGCCGTAGATGATGGAGGCGATGGAGATGGCGATCATGGCCGGCGCGGCCGTGACCGAGGCGGCCGGGGTCAGGGGCAGGCAGAAGCGCAGGAAGCCGTAGGTGCCCATTTTGAGCAGGATCGCGGCCAGGAGCACGCTGCCCGCGGCCGGGGCCTCGACGTGGGCGGCCGGCAGCCAGGTATGGAACGGGAACATGGGGACCTTGATGGCGAAGGCCAGGGCCATGGCCAGGAAAGCCCACATCTGGAAGCGGAAGGAGTAGCTCTTCTCCATCAACTCAGGAATGGAGAAGGTGCCGCCGACGTGGCGGAAGGCCACGATGGCCGCGAGCAAGAGCGTCGAGCCGGCCAGGGTGTAGAGGAAGAACTTGATGGAGGCGTAGCGCCGTCTCGGACCGCCCCAGACCGCGATGAGCAGGTACATGGGGACGAGCATGGCCTCCCAGAAGACGTAGAAGAGCACGAAGTCGAGCGCCGCGAACACGCCGATACAGGCCGAGGTCATCAGCAGCAGGCAGAAGTGGAACTCGGTGACCCGCTTGCTGATGTACGTCCAGGAACCGAGGACGCACAGGGGCAGCATCAAGGCGGTGAGAAGGATCATGTACAGGCTCAGGCCGTCCACGCCCATGTGGTAGGTCATGCCAAGGGCCGGCAGCCACGGCGCCTGCTCCACGAACTGAAAGGCCGGTCCGTTTGGCGCGTAGGACAGAAGCGGCAACGCGAGCAGGCATTCGAGGATGCCCGCGCCAAGCGTCACAAGCCGCACGGTACGCTCGTTTCGCCGCAGCACCAGCAAGGCCGCCGCGACTACCAAAGGCAGGACGATCAGCGTCGTCACCACCGGAAATCCGTTTTGCGTCGTCATGCAAAGCTCCCTTTGACCCTTGGCGGTCAGTCGACGAACCAGACGATGGCGAAGATGACAAGACCTATGGTCACGGCCGCGGCAAGGTAATCCTGCAACCGTCCGGTCTGGCCGCGCGCGACCGTCGCCCCGCCGACCTCACGCACGCTCCTGGCCGAGCCGTCGAGCACGCCGTCGATGACCTTTCCGTCAAAGACGCTCGTGCCGCGACCGGCATCGATCAGAGCCTTAAGCCCAATCTTTTCATAGACGTCGGTCCAGACGTTATCGATAGCCGCAGCCGGCACGGAGACGAGCTTCACAAAGCCCCGGCCAACGGCCCGGTACAGGAAGTCGAAGTCCAGGTTGCGACTGGGGTGCGGCGGAATGATCTTGCGCATGAGGTAGAACCCGAGCCCCGTGAAGCCGAGCAGGCAGCAGGCCTGCAGCACATGCCAGGGGGTGTAGGGCACGTAGTCCGTGGGGAACGGCAGCAGCGAATAGAGGGTGCCGGGGAACAGACCGATAAACAGGCACAGGAAAGAGGAGATGCCCATGCCGAGATACATGTTCCAGGGAATGGGCTTGAGCTCCATGGTGCTCTTCGGCTTGGCCCAGAAGGCGAAGTACGGCAGCTTGATGCCGACGGAAAGGAACGTGCCCACGGCGGCCAGCTCCATGCCGAGAGCGAGCCAGGTGTGATGGGACTCGGCCGCGGCGGCGATGGTCATGGTCTTGGTCACGAAGCCGTTGAAAAGCGGCATGCCGGAGATGGAGACCGCGCCGACCATGTAGCCGATCATGACCAGCGGCATCCGCGAGGCCAGACCGCCAAGCTCGGACAGCTTGGCCGTGCCGCAGGCGTACAGCAGGCAGCCCGTGCCCATGAACAGCAGGCCCTTATAAAGGATGTGGGCATAGGCGTGGGCGCAGGCCCCGTCCACGGCCATGGCCGTGCCGATGCCGATGCCGCACACCATGTACCCGACCTGGGAAACGATGTGGTAGGACAGGATGCGCCGGGCATTGTTCTCGATGGTCGCGTAAAAGACGCCGTAGAGCGCCATGATGCAGCCCCCGACGGCCAGAATCTCGAACCCGGCGAAGCCCCGGGCCAGCACGTAGACGGCGGTCTTGGTGGTAAAGGCGCTCATGAACACCGCGCCCGTGACCGTGGCTTCGGGATAGGCGTCGGGCAGCCAGGCGTGCAGCGGCACGAAGGCGGCGTTGACCAGGAAGCCGATCATGATGAGGTAGTCGTAGTAATGGGCCGTGGCCGGATCCACCGGGGTGAAGGCGAAGGTGCCGATGGCCCCGTAGCGAAGGAGCAAGCCGGCCAAAAGGAACAGCCCGCCGAAGGTGTGGAACAGGAAGTACCGGAAGCCGGCGGCCGTGGCCTGCTCGGTGTGGCGCAGCCAGATGAGGAACACCGAACCGACGCTCATCAGTTCCCAGAAGATGAAGAGCGTGACGTAATCGCCGGCGAACACGCAGCCGAATCCGCCCGCGACGTAGAGGCAGGCGGCCATGTGCTGGCCCCGATCCGGCACGTGCAGGGCGTAGATGAAGCCGATCAGCGCCTGGATGGCGAAGACGTCGGCGAAAATAAGCGCCAAGGCGTCCACCCGGCCAAGCTCGAGGGTCTGGCCGAGGTAGGGAATGGAGGCCAGATTGCGCACGCCGTCGGGACCGAGCGTCAGGGCGACGACCGAAGCGATGGCGACGATGGGCGGGGCCAGAAGCAGCCAGCGCCACGTCTTGTAGGTTTCATTGGACAGGAAGGCCATGACCAGGGCCAGGGCCAGAAAGCCGATGGCCGGATGCACGAAATGGATGCCCACGACGTTTTCAAGACCGGCCATTGTCATCCTCCGGGCGCGCCAGCATGGGATAAATCACTTTTTTGAGCACCACGACCATGACCACCGTGGCCACGAGGGCAAAGGCCTCCCAGAACCCGGGCACGCCTTCGCCGGAAAAATGGGGATGGTGCGGCGTGATGAAGAGGTTGAGCACCACGCATAGGCCCAGTACGGCATAGAGCGCTTTTTTCCATCCGTCGGCATTGGCCCTGGCCCGCTCCAGCCAGCTTCCAAGCGATTGCGGTTCCCGCATGGCGATCTCCCCTTCTCTAGTATCCACCCGGCCCGTCGGACCGCGCGGTTGCCATCATTTCCAAACGACCGGCTTTTCCTTGCGGTTGCCGGTTAGAATTTGCCGAAAGCGTTGATGAAGGACAGGAAAAACTGCGGATACAGGCCCAGCAGCACGGAGATGAGCGCCGTCAGACAAAGCGGCACGACCATGACCATGGGGGCTTCCCTGTATTGCGAGTGATCCATGCCCGCGACCGGAGGCCGGAAAAAGGCCCGGTAGACCACCGGCACAAAGTAACCGGCGTTTAAAAGCGTCGAAGCCAGAAGCGCAATCAGCAGGATGTATTGATGGATGCTGACCGCGCCGTTGACCAGATACCACTTGCTGACGAAGCCGCACACCGGCGGCACGCCGACCATGGACAACGCGGCCACGGCAAAGGCGCCGAAGGTGAAGGGCATCTTGCGGCCGAGGCCGTCCATGAGCGGAATCTCGCGCAGGTGGGTGGCCACGTAGATCGCGCCGGCGGCGAAGAAGAGCGTGATCTTGGCGAAGGCGTGGTGGGCGATGTGCAGCAAACCGCCCTTGATGGCCAGCGGCGAGAGCATGGCCACGCCTATTATGATGTAGGAGAGCTGGCTGACCGTGGAATAGGCCAGCCGCGCCTTGAGGTCGGTTTTGGTCAGGGCGATGATCGAGGCCACCACAATGGTAAAGGCGGCCAGATAGGCGGTGATGAGCCCGAGCCCCAAGTGGGAGAGCAGATCCACGCCGAAGCAGGACAGCATGATCCGCGAGACCGAGAACACGCCGGCCTTGACCACGGCCACCGCGTGCAGCAGGGCCGAGACGGGCGTCGGCGCGACCATGGCCGAAGGCAGCCAGTTGTGCAGCGGCATGATGGCGGCCTTGGCCAGACCGAAGATGAAAAGGAAGTAGGTGATGGTCACCAGGGTCGGGTCGGCCCCCGGCGGGAACATGCCCTGGCCGATGTTGGACAGATTGAAGTCGAGCGTGCCGCACTGGACATAGGTCAGGATCATGGCCGGCAGCAGGAAGAGCTTCGAGGTACCCATCAAGTACACGAGGTACTTGCGCGCGCCGTGGTAGCCCTCGGCGTCCTGGTGGTGGGCGACCAGGGGATACGTGAAGACGGTGATAACCTCATAGAAGAGGTACAGCGTCACGATGGTGCCGGAAAAGGCCACGCCGACGGCGCCGAAGATGGCCACGGCGAAGCAGAAGTAATACCGGGTCTGGGCGTGCTCCTTGAGGCTTCGCATGTAGCCGATGTTGTAGCTTGTGGCAAAAAACCACAAGAACGTGGCCACGATGGCGAAGATGCACGACAGCCCGTCCACGGCGAAGGTGATGGAGACGCCGGGGAAGAAGGTGACGACGTGGTAGGTCCAGACAACGCCATCAAGCACCCCGGGCACCATGGACACCACGGCGGCGAAGGCCATGGCCGCCGCGGCGAACGAAACGCCTTCGCGCAGGTCCTGGTTCTTGCGCAGGAGCCACACGGCGAACGGAGCCAGAAAGGTGATGATGATCGGGGCGAGGACCCGGGCGCTTTCGACGGTGTGAGCGGCAACGGCCATGAGCTACCCCTTCAGTTCGCTGGGGCCGTCCGCGGTGGCGTCCCCGAAACGTTTATTGACCACCAGGACAATGGCCAGGACCAGCGTGGCTTCGGCGGCGGCAAGCCCCATGACCAGCAGCGCGCCGAGCTGGCCGAGGACCGCGTCCATGGGCGTGAGCTGGGCGGCGGCCACGATGGAAAGCCCCGCGCCGTTTAACATCAGCTCCACGCCGATGAGCATGCCGATAAGGGTGCGCCGGGCCACCAGGGCATAAAGCCCCAGGCACAGCAGCAACACGGCCACGACCTGGTAAAGCACAAGCGGATTGTTCATCTGGGTTCTCGCTTTTCAAAGGCCAAGATGACAGCCCCGGCCATGGCCGCGAGCAGCACGACGGAGATGAGCTCGAAGGCCAGGGTGTAGGGACCGAGCAACCCGGCGCCGAGCTGGTCCGGGCTGACGTTTTTGGGCGTGGGGAATCCGACCGCGCCGTAGACGGCCAGAAGCGGCACCAGAATGCCCGCCGGGACGAGAAAGGCCGGGATGGCGCGCAGGATGCCGGCGGCCCCGGGCCCTTCCGCCTCGCCGCCGTCGGCGGCCGCGCGGGTGAGCATGATGGCGAAGAAGATCAGGACAGTGACCGCGCCGACATAGATGAGGATCTGCATCAGGGCCACGAAATCGGCCAGGAGCAGAAGATAGAGTCCGGCTACGCCAAAAAGGGCCACAACAAGGCCCAGCATGGCCCTGACGAGACTGGCGGCGGTAACGGCAAGGCCGCCGCCGGCCAGGACGATCAGGGTGTAAAAGGCGAAGGCGAACTGGCCAAGATACATTTCGTTCATAAGCGCCCCGCTGCTCTCATTTTGGAAATCGAACAAGCTGATTTCCAGCGGTCAAAGGCCTCATCCGTAAATAGAACCGGACACCAACACAACAAAACAGTCCATTTTACTGACAGATAAAATGATAAAAAAAATCAAACATGCCTTTTCACATCAGGCATTTTCAACTCAACACTTCTTTTCTTTATTTTCTCAAGATGCTTAACACCCGGCAGGATATTTTCTTTTCTTGACACCACTTTTACTTCTGCATTTTTCTATTCAAACACGTGCCGGCAGCAAGTGCCACTATGTTTTATTTCCATTTTGCAGTCAGCGACACTTAGAACAACACCAGCTTCTATCCAGCCAGCATCATTTTATGATATTTTTTTCACATTTTGTTTCCGGAAGAAACGCGACACCACCGCGCACCTTGTATCATACTGGAATTTTCAAACAACAACCGCGTCAGCCGTGCCATGATTTTTACCATCAGTGTTACGACTGCCGGAAGCTTATAAACCCCTTTTCCCACGGCAGTCAAGGATGAAAAAGTTACCTTAATGTAGCAGATCGCCCCTCCCGCCGCCAGAGCATCATTTCTATAAATACGACTCCATGATGCCGCCCCACAAACGCCTTCCAAGATAAATATTTTAAATAATTAAATTAATACAAACAAAATCAATCCCTGAAAAATTTTCTCCCCGCCCATGACTCGTAAAACCTCACCTCCCCGATGCATAATGCAACCGGCAAAACAGCGGCAGCTTGTGCCGCGCAGCACGAATGACGCACTAGCCGCGCAATGAACGGCATGGAAATTGTGAAAAAAGTGAAGATCACACGCCTTGATCAGGGCGGGAGGCGAAGGTTATCCGGCAGGGGCTGGGGCAGAGCCCCAGTCCCGCTCCTACCGCTCGTGCGAGCGCGCTTGGCCCAGATAACAGAAATAGTCCCAGCCCCCGCCGTAAGCGGCCCTTGTATCCCTGCGCAGCACGGCAAAACGGCTGCCCAGGGCGGGGAGCAGATGGTCGTCCATGCGCACGTGGTTGACGCCCATCCAGCGCTCGAACCAGGGGAAGCGGGTGCGGCGGAAGTCGGCCACGGCCAGGATACCGTTTGGGGCGAGATGGTTGCGCGCCGCGTCCAGAGCGGCGTCGAAGCCGGGGTTGAACATGGTCAGGCTGTAGGAAAAGAGGATGAGGTCGGCGCTGGCGGGATCGAAGCTTTCGGGGGCATAGGGCGCGCAGAGAAGCCGCACGCGCGCGGCATGACCGGCCGTGGCGCGCCTCGCCCGGTCGAGCATGGAGGGGCACAGGTCGATGCCGGTGACCCGGGCGGCGGGAAAGGCCGTCAGCAGACGGGAAAGGTTGCGACCGGTGCCGCAGCCGACCTCCAGAATGCGCAACGGTGCCGCGCGGCGGGGGCCGAGAGCGGCGGCGGCCAGGCGCACGATGCGATCGCGGCCGAAGAGAAAGCACCAACGCGTGGCGTCGTAGATGCGGGCGTGCCACTTGTAGTAGCCGAGAAGCGCCTCGTTGGCGCAGCTGTCGCCGTTCATGCCACCACCGCCAGATGCTGGCTGCCGTAGGTGCCGACGCGGTCGGCGGCATGGAGCGGCTCGGTCAGCTCCGGGAAAAAGCGCAGCCGCCGGCGGGCCTCGCGGGGCAGAAAGTCCACGGTCAGCCCGGCCGAGCGCATGAGGATGCGCGCCCCGGGAGCGGCATTGGCGAAAATGAGCTCCCATTCCTCGGCCAAGGCGGCCGGCGCGTGGCTGGCCAGCCAGTCCTGGTGGTCGAGAAGAATGAAATGGGTGTAGCCGGGGCCGTCATGGCGGCGCAGAAAACCGCTTAGGGTGTCGGTATGGGCGGCCAGGCGCGGCAGGCGGTCGCGGATGGCCGCGAAATTGTCGGCTTTGAGGTACTCGGGGCAACAGCGCCGGGTGTAGCGGCCGGTCAGGTAGACGCGCCAAAAGTAGTTCTCGGCCATGGGCGGCCCGGTGAAAACCTGCTTGATCTTGTCGCGGACAAAACCTTCCAGGCCGCCGGGATGGGAGGCGCGGATGAGTTCGATTTGCGGACGCGGCACGCCGAGCATGGCCATGGTTTCGGGCCGGCCGACCAGCCAGCGGCTCAGGCGATCCCAGAATATGGGTTCGACTTCGTCGAAAACGCGGCGCTGTTCCTCGGGACTTTCCGCGCGAAGCAGCAGGGGGATATTGCGCCGCAGGCCGGGCTTGAGCGCGCTGAGCATTTTCGAGAAGGCAAAGGCCACCACGCCGGACGCGCCGTGGTAATAAAAGGACCGCGACAGGCGGCCGGCCTTGAAATAGGCGATGTTGCGATCCCAGAAATCAGCGGCGTAAGCCGGCAACGCCTCCCGGATACGATGGTAGATGCCGGCGCAGGCCACCCCGCCGCCGTCGCCGAAAAAGGCGTAGAGCTCCTCGAAGGAGGCCTGGGTGAAAAGCGCCCTCTTGAGCTCGAGCAGGGCGTTCTGGCGGAAATTGACGTCCACGCAATCGATTCGGGCCGGGTCGTCGAGGAGGTAATCCAGGGCGTTGTCCCCGGCCGAGGTGATGACCGCCACGCGCGAATCCGGGGCCAGTTCCAGCAGTTGCCGGTCCAGGCGCGGGTCTTCCCAGCAGGTGTTGTAGACGAGGCGGTTGCCGTGAACGAGGCGGAAAAAGGCGTCCTGGACGCGGGTGGGGAGTTTTTTTGCCATGGGTGTGGGCGGAGTCCGGTTGGCCGACAGGTTGGCCGGTTGGTTGGGAAATGAGCTGTCGACCGCCGCTTATACGCAACGCCCCGGCCCGGCAGGCGACGGGACAGTGACGGGCGTGAGACAATCCTGCCGCCCGGAGGGCATTGCCCCGGCCGGCCCGGTTTGCTAGAGCCGGCTTGCCAAGGGAGCACCCATGCCTGATTTTCTCTCCGGTTTTTCCTTTTCCCCCGATTTCCTGCTGCAACTTTTAAGCATCGTGGCCATCGACGTGGTGCTGGCCGGCGACAACGCCGTGGTCATCGCCCTGGCCGTGCGCAACCTGCCGCCCCGGTCCCGCACGAAGGGCATCGCCGTGGGAGCCGGTGCGGCGGTGGTGTTGCGCGTGGCCCTCACCTTCGTCGCGTCGCAACTCCTCGACCTGCCCTTTTTGAAGCTTGCCGGAGGCCTGCTCGTGGCCGTGATCGCGGTCAAGCTCTTCGCCGAGGGCGATGCGGCGGACAAGGAAAAGTCCTGCACGACCTTTTGGCAGGCCATAACCACCATTGTCGCCGCCGACCTGGTCATGTCCACGGACAACATCCTGGCCGTGGCCGGCGCGTCCCGGGGCAACCTGGCCTTGCTCATCTTCGGCCTGGGGCTGTCCATCCCCTTTGTCGTCTTCGCGGCGAACGCCCTGTCGCGCCTTATGGACCGGTTCCCGATCATCATCGCGCTCGGCGCGGCCGTGCTCGGCAAGGTGGCGGCGGAGATGATCCTGACCGACGCCTGGGTCGCCTCGCTGGCCCGGCCCGGCCAAACGGCGGTCTATGCCGGCGAAATCGTCGGGGCCGTGGGCGTGGTGGCCGCCGGCCGCTTCTGGGCCCGCCGGGCGGCCAGGACCTGACATTGCGGAGAACCGCGCGCCCTTTCCAGCCACGCTTTTGTACGTGAGCGTGCCTGCCTCTACATTTCTGTCGGTGCCCCGCGTACAATTTTGTAACATTCTCCGTGCGCCCGGCAAAAAATCCTGCTAAATCAATAAGAATCCCCCTGGCATGATCCTTGTAGAGTCTCGCTGACCCCGACATATGGTGACCGGGGAAAGGAGCCTTCATGGAACAGGCCATTTTCGAAGAACGGCGCGATCAGATCCACCGCAAGGGTGAAGGGCCTTTTGAACTGGCCTGCAACCGCGACAGCCTGGCCGGGGCGGTGTCCCAGCGGGCCTGCGTCTTTTGCGGTTCGCGCGTGGTGCTCTACCCCATCGCCGACGCCCTGCATCTGGTCCATGGCCCCATCGGCTGCGCCGTCTATACATGGGATATCCGGGGCGCGCTTTCCTCCGGCCCCGAGCTGCATCGCTTAAGCTTCTCCACCGACCTCCAGGAACGCGACGTCATCTTCGGCGGCGAGAAAAAGCTCAAGACCGCCCTGCTCGAACTCATCACACGCCACAAGCCCAACGCCGCCTTCGTCTACGCCACCTGCATCGTGGGCATCATCGGCGACGATGTGAACGCGGTGTGCCGCGACGTGGCCGCGACGACCGGCATCCCGGTCATCCCGGTCCAGTCCGAGGGGTTCAAGGGCAACAAGCGCGAAGGCTACGCCGCCGCCTGCAAGGCCCTTTTCACCCTGGCCGGCACCGGCGACACCTCGGACATCAGCCCCATGTCGGTCAACATCCTGGGCGATTTCAACCTGGCCGGCGAAATCTGGATCATCCGGGAATACTTCGAAAAGATGGGCGTCCAGGTGGTGGCCAACATCACCGGCGACGGCCGGGTGGCCGACGTCCGCCGCTGCCACGGCGCCGGGCTCAACATCGTGCAGTGCTCCGGCTCCACCATGGAGCTGGCCAAGATGATGGAAGAGAAGTTCGGCACGCCGTTTCTGCGCGTCTCCTACCTCGGCATCGAGGACATGGCCGACTCGCTCTACGCCGTGGCCGACCACTTCAAACACCTCGATCCGGGCATCGTCGAGCGCACCCAGAAGCTCGTGCGCGAGGAACTGGGCGTGCTTTTGCCCAAGCTCAAGGAGTACCGCAAGGACCTCGAGGGCAAGAAGGCGGCCGTCTACGTCGGCGGCGCGTTCAAGGCCTTCTCGCTGATCAAGGCCTTCCGCCACCTCGGCATGAAGGTGGTCCTGGTCGGCTCCCAGACCGGCACCAAGGAAGACTACGAGGAGCTGGCCTCCATCTGCGACCCGGGCACGGTCATCGTCGACGACTCCAATCCGCTGGAACTCTCGAAATTCGTCAAGGAACTCGACGTGGACCTCTTTGTCGGCGGGGTCAAGGAACGGCCCATCGCCCACAAGCTCGGGGTCGGCTTTTGTGACCACAACCACGAGCGCAAGGAAGCCCTGGAAGGCTTCGTCGGCATGCTCAATTTCGCCAAGGAAGTGCACGCCTCGGCCACCAGCCCCATCTGGCGCTTCGTGCCCAGGCGCGAGGCCATGGCCAAGGCCATAAAGGAACAGGAGACCGCCAAGCGCGCGGCCGGGGGAGAAGGCATATGAGCGATTCGCCGTACGTTTCCACCACCAACGCCTGCAAACTGTGCACGCCGCTCGGCGCGGCCCTGGCCTTTCGGGGCGTCGAAGGGGCCATCCCCTTCCTGCACGGCTCGCAGGGTTGCGCCACCTACATGCGCCGCTACATCATCAGCCATTTCCGCGAACCCATGGACATCGCCTCCTCGGCCCTTGGCGAAAAGCAGGCGGTCTTCGGCGGCGGCCCCAACCTCAAGAAGGGCATCCTCAACGTCATGTCCAAGTATGGGGCCACGGTGGTCGGCGTGGCCACCACCTGCCTGACCGAAACCATCGGCGACGACGTGCCCGGGCTTCTTGCCGAATTTCGCAAGGAGTTCGCCGACCTGCCCCTGCCCGAGATCGTGAACGTCTCTACCCCGAGCTACTCCGGCACCCATATGGAGGGGTGGCACGCGGCCACGGCCGCGCTGGCCTCCCAGCTCGTGCGGGAAAAGGTCCCGGCCGAGCGCCGCGTCAACCTCATGCCCGGCTTCGTCTCCCCGGCCGACATCCGCTATTTCAAGGAAATCCTGGACGACTACGGCGTCGCCTATACGGTCCTGCCCGACATCTCCGAATCCATGGACCGGCCGGCCCTGCTCGACTACGAGAAGCTGCCCGCCGGCGGCACGCCCGTGGCCGCCATCCGGGCCATGTCCGGCGCGCTCGGGTCCATCGAATGCGGCCGGGCCGACCACATGGCCGAAAGCGCCGCCACCAACCTCGAGCGCCGCTTCGGGGTGCGCAACATCCGCGTCGGCATTCCCATCGGCGTGCGCGAGTCCGACGACTTCTTCGCCGCCCTGGAAGAACTCACCGGAACGCCCCTGCCGGAAAAGTACGCCGCCGAGCGCGGCCGGCTCATCGACGCCTACGTCGACGGCCACAAGTACGTGTCCGGCAAAAGGGCCATCGTCTACGGCGAGGAAGACCACGTCATCGCCATGGTGGCCTTTCTGGCCGAAATCGGCGTCAAGCCCATCCTGGCCGCGACCGGCGCCACCTGCCGCAACTTCAAGCAGGCCCTGGCCGACGTGACCGAGGGCATCCTGCCCGAACCGCCCGAGGCCAGGGAAGGCGTGGACTTCCACGACATCGCCGAACAGGCCGCCGACCTTGCCCCGGACCTTCTCGTCGGGCACAGCAAGGGGTATCGCTACGCCAAGGACATGGGCGTGCCGCTCCTGCGCGTCGGCTTCCCCATCCACGACCGCTTCGGCGGCCAGCGCTTGCTCCATGTGGGCTATCGCGGCACCCAGGCCCTTTTCGACCGCCTCGTCAACACCATTCTCGAGCGCAAGCAGGCCGGCAACGAGATCGGCTACGGCTATCTCTAAAAGGAGCGCGCAATGACCATCACCAAGGACCTTTCCAAGCACCCCTGCTTCAATCGCGAGTCCGCCGGCTCCTGCGGCCGCGTCCACCTGCCCGTCGCGCCCAAGTGCAACATCATGTGCAACTTCTGCAACCGCAAGTACGATTGCGTGAGCGAATCGCGCCCGGGCGTGACCAGCGCCGTGCTCTCCCCGGAGCAGGCCGTGGCCTACATGGAAAAGGTGCTGGAAAAAGAGCCCCGCATCACGGTGGCCGGCATCGCCGGCCCGGGCGATCCCATGGCCAACCCGGAAGCCATCGAGACCATCCGCCTGCTCAAGGAAAAATTTCCCCAGATGCTTTTCTGCCTGTCCACCAACGGCCTGGCCCTGCCGGCCCGGGCCGCGGAACTGGCCGAACTCGGCGTCTCCCACGTCACGGTCACGGTCAATGCCGTGGACCCCAAGATCGGCGCCAAGATTTATGCCTGGGCCCGGGACGGCAAGGTCATCCACCGGGGCGAGGACGCGGCCAGGCTGCTGCTCGAGCGTCAGCTGGAAGGGATCAAGATCCTTAAGGAAAAAGGCATCATCGTCAAATCGAACACCATCGTCATCCCCGGCGTCAACGACCAGCACGTGCTGGAAGTGTCCCGGAAGCTCTCCGAACTCGGGGTGGACATCCAAAACATCATGCCGCTTTTCCCGGTGGCCGAAACGCCCTTCGCCGAGGTGCCCGCGCCCACGGCCGAGATGATCAAGGACCTGCGGGCCAAGGCCGGCGAGAACCTTCCCCAGATGAGCCATTGCAAGCGCTGCCGGGCCGACGCCGTGGGCCTTTTGTGCAACGACCGCTCGGGCGAGCTGGCGCCGCTGCTGCACGAATGCTCCCACACCGTGCCCGGAACCGACCTGTCCAAGCGCCCCTATGTGGCCGTGGCCACCCGCGAGGGCATGCTCGTCAACATGCACCTGGGCGAAGCCCACAAGTTCCAGATCTGGAAGCAGGAAGACATCGGCTTTTCCTACGTCGAGGAGCGCTACGCCCCGGACCCGGGCGCCGGGCCCAAGCGTTGGGAGGAACTGGCCAAGGTGCTCTCCGACTGTCGGGCCGTGCTGGTGGCGGCTTACGGCGAAACGCCGCGCAAGGTGCTGACCGCGGCCGGCGTGCTGCCCTACGAATGCTCGGGCTTTGTGGAAGCGGCCCTGACCGAGGTGTACGGGGCGGGGGACCTCTCCCTGCTCAAAAGCCGGCGCAAGGGCCTGGGCAAGGCCTGCGGCTGTAGCGGCGGCAGCGGCGAAGGCTGCGGCTGAGGCCCCGATACGCGGCAACACGCCGGGGAACGGCAATAGCGTATCCCGGCGTCAATCTTTATGAAAGCGGCGATCCACCGGCAATCAGAGGTGGGTCGCCGCTTCCTTTCTTTTGACAACCACATAATGCCGTTATACGTTTCATCTATTATTCCGCGACATATGACCATCATCCAAACGTCGTCTTGAAGGGGCCGGACACTACCTGAGAAAACAACAAAAAGGCACTCGATCCACACTTGCCTCCGTCGATCGACACTGTAACAGGATATGCGGCACACTGAGCATCTCGATAGAGCAGACGAAATCGAACCGTCCTCAGACACCCTTGGGCATGCCCTTGACGAAAGTCACGTCCTAGGCGTCTACGCTCGCAGCCAAGACGCCAGGACAGGGATTGGCGGAACGGCCAAAAGCTATACCCAGGAAACGCTTTGGTTCGTGCGTCGCATCAACGATGAGGATTATTGCGTCCAGCCTTTAAACGCCAATTCCATTCCATCCGGGCCTGTTACGACCCTCTCCAAAGGCGAATTCCTTCGCAGCTATCAACCGCGTCCCGGCTATTACGAAAAACGCTGCCTGCCCTTTCTCGAGTCCCTCAAGAAGAAAATCGCCACGGCCGACAAATATCTCGACGCGGGCAATCTCGACGCCGCCGAAAAGGAATTCATCAAGGCCCTGCTTCTGGACGAGAAAAACCCCAAGGCCAACATCGAACTGGGCAAAATCTCGCTGCAAAAAGGCGACGGGAAAAAGCTGGCCTCGGCCATGCGGCGCATCCTCGGCATCGACGCCCTGTTCCAGGAGCAGGAGCGCCATCTCTTCAACACTTTCGCCATTTCCCTGCGCAAGGAAAAACGCTTCGCCGAAGCGCTGGCCCTGTATGAGCAGGCCCTTTCGCGCAACACCGCCGACGAGAACCTCCATTTCAACATGGCCCGGGCCCTGGCCGAAGGCGGCGACATCCCCGCCGCCCGCGACCATCTGCGCCAGGCCCTGGCCCTGCGTGACGATTTCGCCGAGGCCGAGCGCTACCTCGCCCATCTCGACGCACTGGCCGATGCCGGCAACGACGACGGGCTGGGGAGCATGGGAGCGGCATGAGGTTTCGCGGCGACTTCTCCCTGCACTGCCCGCCCGGCACCAGGGTGCTGCTCGAACTTGCGGGCCTGGAGGAAAAACTGGCCACGGCCTGCGTGGGGCATCAGCGCGGCCGGTTCGTGGTCGTGCAGATGCCGTCGACCACGGAAACCGCCCGCGACGCCCTGTACCAGCTGCTTTATCCCGACAACACGGTGATCGCCCGCTACCTGCACGAAGGCTCCGTGGTGGGATTTTCCGCGCGGCTCATCAGGTGCATCCAGATTCCCTTCCCCCTCATCTTTCTCACCTACCCGGCCCATCTCGAATCCCACGACCTGCGCAAGCACAAACGCATCACGTGTTGCCTGCCCGGGCGCATCCGCCTGGGCGACGGCTATGTCGAGGGATTGCTCATGGACGTCAGTATTTCCGGCTGCCAGTTTTCCATTCCGCGCAAGGCGTCCGCGCCGGAGCCGGCCATCGACGCGGTGGTGGAACTGTCCTGCGAACTGATCGGTTCCGCCGCTCAGACGACATTCACCTGCGCGGTCAAACGCGTTCTCACCTCGGCCCGCCGGGTGGACCTCGGGCTCAAATTCAAGGAGATGCCCCAGGCCATCCGGGAAAGCCTGGTCGACTACCTCAATACCGCCAGGCACGTCCTGGGTTGATCCCCCGGCCGCCGAACTCCGCTTGCGACGAAATCGTCGCAAATTCTCCTCCTTTTTTGTTCGTTTGAAGCCGAAAGGGACAATAGCCCTCGCGCCCTTTCCCAATCTGCGCTCCTTTGCGAAAGGCACCGTTCTTGCTTGTCGTTTCTTGCAAACAAGGAGACGCCATGCTTGTATATCTGCTGTTCCAGCTTATTTTCCCCACCGCCCCCCTTCTTCCGGCTCCCTGCACCGTTCGCGAATGTTGCGACCGGCCCGGGACAAGGAAGTCCTCTGCGTCGTGATTTGGACAAAATGACCCTGACTGAGGCGCCGTAGAGACGAAAAATTCCTGCAACGCCTCGGTCCATCCCGGCACAAGCCACATCTGGAACACGTTACAGGGAAGCAACTGGCACCTGTTAGACAAAATTCGTGTGACTCTATACAGAAGGCCGTCCTTTCCCTATCGTCTCCGCACTATGGATCATGGCGCCCGGCATGTGCGGCGCGCCGCAGCCTGTCGCGCCCACGCGCCGAGGAAGACGTCTTCGTATGTTTGACGCCAGCGTTCTTTCGCCTTTGCTTTTGACCCTCAAGATTTCCGTATTGGCCACGGCTTCGGCCTGTATTCCGGCCATCGCCCTGGCCCGTGTGGCCACGGTGCGCAATTTTCCCGGACGGGACCTCGCCGACGCCGTCCTGACCCTGCCCATGGTGCTGCCCCCGACCGTTCTTGGCTACTACATCATCGTGGTCCTCGGCCGCCGGGGCGTCGTCGGGCAGTATCTGTGGGAGCATTTCGGCTTCAACATCATGTTTACCTGGGAAGGCGCGGTCATCGCCGCGGCGGTGGTGGCCTTTCCCCTGGTCTACCGATCGGCCAGGGCCGCTTTCGAGGGCGTGGACGAAAATCTGGAAAACGCGGCCCGAACGCTCGGGTCCACGGAAACGGCCATTTTTTTCCGGGTGTCCCTGCCGCTGGCCCTGCGCGGTCTTTTGGCCGGCATCATGCTGGCCCAGGCCAGGGCCATGGGCGAATTCGGCGCCACGCTCATGGTCGCCGGCAACCTGCCCGGCAAGACCCAGACCATGTCGCTGGCCGTCTACAGCGCCATGGCCGCCAACAACGAAACCCTGGCCAACACGCTGGTGCTCATCATCTCCGTGGTGTGCGTCAGCCTGCTCGTCGTCGTGGCGAAAGTCATCAAACCCAAAACATGAGTAAGGAGTAGCGCGATGTTGAAAAAAAGCCTGCTGACCCTGACGCTGGTTCTGGCCCTGGCCCTGCCGGCCGCGGCCGCCCAGTTGACCGTGTCCGCCGCGGCCAGCCTCACCGACGCCTTCAATGCGGTGAAAACGGCCTACCAGAAGGAGCATCCCGGGGTCACCCTCAACATGAACTTCGCCGCTTCCGGAGCGCTGCTCTCCCAGATGGAACAGGGCGCGCCCGTCGACGTCTTCGCCTCGGCCAACCAGAAGACCATGGACAAGGCCGTGGGCAAAAAGCTCATCGACACCGCCACCCGCGTCAACTTCGCCCAGAACTCCCTGGTCCTGGCCGTGCCCGCCGCCAATCCGGCCAAGGTGAAAGACCTCGCCTCCCTCAAGGGCGCCGGCGTCAAGACCATCGCCATCGGCAACCCCGAAACCGTGCCCGCCGGCGCCTACACCAAGACGGCGCTGACCAAGGCCGGCGTGTGGGATACGCTCAAGGCCAAGTTCATCATGGCCGAGTCCGTGCGCCAGGTGCTCAATTACCTCACCCGGGGCGAGGTCGACTGCGGCTTCGTTTACGGCACCGACGCCACGCAGGGCGGCGACAAGGTGGCGGTCATGGCCGAAATTCCCCTGGAAAAGCCGGTGAGCTACCCCATCGCCGTGCTCTCGAACGCCGCCAACAAGAAGGACGCCGCTTCCTTCATCGCCTTCGTCACCAGCCCCAAGGGTCAGGAAATCCTGGCGAAGTTCGGCTTCAAGAAACCGTAACGCAAGGTTGGTCCATGCGCATCACCATCAACATCGCCAAGTCCTACAAGTCGGACACGCGGGATTTCCACCTGCACTCCGAATTCGCCACCTCGGGCAACCGGGTGGTGCTGTTTGGCCCCTCCGGTTCGGGGAAAACGCTGACGCTTCGCGCCATCGCCGGGCTCATGCGGCCCGACACGGGCAGCATCACCGTGGACGGCCGTATCCTCGTCGACACGGCCGACCGCGTGTTCGTGCCCCCGCGCTCGCGGAACATCGGCTATCTCTTCCAGGACTATGCCCTGTTTCCCCACCTCACCGTGCGCCAAAACGTGGGCTTCGGCCTCAAACGGCTTTTCGGGCGCATCAGCCCTGAAAACGCCGAACGCGTGACGCGGATCATGGACCTTTTCGGCATCACCCCCCTGGCCGAGGTCAGGCCGTCCCGCATCTCCGGCGGGCAGCGGCAACGCGTGGCCTTGGCCAGGGCCCTTGTCGGCGATCCCAAGGCGCTGCTCCTCGACGAACCCTTTTCCGCCCTGGACGTGCCCCTGCGCCAGAGGCTGCGGGTGGAACTGGCCAGCATTTTAAACCGGCTGGACATCCCGCTGGTCATGGTCACCCACGACCCGGCCGATGTGGCCTTTTTCGGCGGCGACGTGGTCCATTACGCCGAGGGCAAGGTCAAGGAAATCCTCTCGGCCGAGGCCATGCGCCGGTCCTTGGTGCGCGTGGCGTAAACGTCATTTGACGCGCTGCCCCCGCCCGGGTACGGGGGAGACAATAAAGCCTCGTTGCGATAGGGATCGACCATGAACAGCCTGACCGACGCCGCCGTTGCGACCACGCCCATCACCGCCGCCAACCTGGAAACCGTGATGGCCGTGGTGTCCGACGCCGCCTACCGCGACGACGCAAGCCTCGTCGCGGCGCTTACGACCGACGGGCTGACCCAGCTCGACCTGACCGGGAACGGCACGGGAACCTATATCGCCGGCAATGCCGCCTTCGACGCCTGGACCACGGTCATAAACGACGAACCGGCGGCGACCATCGCCTTTCGCGGCACCGACGACATCAACTATTCCCTCGACGGCCTAAGCGCCTACCTCGGCAGCACCGACGCCACGTATTGGCTCGATACCGAGGGCTACTACCACCTGCTCGACCAAGGGATCGACGCCTTCGACGCCGCGGTTTCGGCCCTGGGCATAAGCCAGGTCTACGTCACCGGACACAGCCTCGGCGGCGCGGCCGCCCAGGCCTACATGGCCGAGCATCCCGACACCGCCGCGACCGACTACACGGCCGTGGTTTTCGGTTCCCTGGGCCTTTCCGGCGGCGATGGGGGCTGGGGCACGGACGCCCGAATAACGGCCTTTGCCGACGCCTCGGATTTCACCAATTCCATCGGCACCCAGACGGCGGGGCTCACCATCACCGTGGAGACGGGCACGACCAGCGTTTCCTCGGGCCTCGACCTGGCGACGCTGCTAACCGATCCGGCCTCTTTTCTCACCACGCACTCCATCGCGCTTTTCGCCGACGACGCCGACCGCTACGACGCGGCCAAGGCCGGCATCCCATCCACCGACGTGACCACGTTCATCACGGCCAAGGCCGACCTCAACGGCCTGACGCTGACCGTATCCCCCTTGGCCTGAGCGGGCCCAGACACAAAAAAAGGCCCGGGGAAACCCAGCCTTTCGACCACGTCCCCCCAGGCTCTCTTCTCAGCATTTCACATTACAACGTATTTCCGCACGATCCCTTTATAAGGAAGTTTAGGAAGGGGAGAGCGCGAGAGGGGAGAACCCTTTTTAAAGGGTTTCCCCTCTCGCATCCTCCTCTTCTCAAAAACTAGCCATTCCTCCCCTCCACCTCCATCGGCTTGCGGCCGAAGCCGATGGCGTCGACGGGGCACACGCCCAGGCAGTCGCCGCAGTTGGTGCAGTTGGCTTCCTCGGGACGCGTGGCCAGTTCGCATATCCGGTCGCACTTGCCGCAGCCGGTGCAGGCGCTCGTCTTGAAGACCTTCCAAACCGCCACGCCCTTGGTCGCTTCCAGCGCGCCGCCCATCGGACAGGCGAACCGGCACCAGGCCCCGGCCAGGACAAATCCCAAGGCCAGAATGCCCAGGACGACGAAGAAACGCACCAGCCACAGCAGGCCGGCATGGTCGAAGGTCAGGATCGCGGATTCGAAAAAGGCCCCCACCCGGATCGGCACGTCGGCCCGGGGCTGACCCATTATATAATAGATGTAAAGACAGGCGGCGAGGGCCAGATATTTGCCGTAGCCAGCCAGACGCAGGGCCTTGCTTCCGTATCTGCGGCCAAAGGGGGCGAACTTGCCGAAAAGCTGCACGGCCAGCCCGCCCGGGCAGAGCCAGCCGCAAAAAGCCCGGCCGACAGCCAGGACCGAGAGCGGCAAAAGCAGCCAAAACCCCCAGTAGGTGGAGAAGACCCGGCCCGGACAGGTAATGACCGGACAGTTCTGGCAACTGACAAACGGCACCACGAAGGGACAACGCAGCAGGCCATAAAGAGACCATTCGCCAAGCACCGCCAGACCGGCGATCTGCACGATCCGACGCCACAGGCGCACCCGCGCCGAAGAAGCCTTGCCGGCAACCGCAAGCTCAGACATCGCGCACCCCGTATTTTTCCACCAGTCGCCGGCCCTTGTCCGAGATGGCCGGGATGAACCCCTGGCGCTCGAAATGGGCCTGCCCTTCGGGCGAGACCAGAAAGTTGGCATAGCGCTCGGCCAGGTCCTTGTTGGTCGCGCTCTCCATGACGCCGACGGTGAAGGTCATGGGCGGCGGCGGGAAAAAACCTTCGTCGATGGGCACGACGTCCATGCGGCCGGCAAACTGGGGCAGCCGCGTCACCCGCAGTTCGACCACGGACACGTCGCCGCGTCCGGAGAGGATGTCGTCCATGACGCGCTGGACGCAAGTGCCCTCGGTCACGGCGTTTTTCCGGGCCGCTTCCAAGACCCCGGCTTTTTTGAGCAGGGCAAGAGACGCCGCGCCCCCGGGCGGGGAAGCCTCCGGGGCCAACACCACCTTGACTCCGGGCCGGGCCAGGTCCTCGACGCTTTTGATGCCGGCCGGATTGCCCGGCGGCGTGACCAGCACGTATTGCGTGAAGCAAAGCGGCTTGAACCAGGCCATCTTGCCGGTGGCGCGCAGTTTTTGGGCCAGGGCCAGCACCCGGGCGGCGAACACGTCAGTGGTGGCCGAGCCGAGCAGGGATTTGCCGAGCGCCGCGGCAAAGGCCCCGGTATAGGCCACCTTGGCGCCCGCTTTGGCCTCGAACTCCAGGTTGGCCGGCATCATGGCCTCGGCCAGCCCGCCGCACGACCAGACCCGCAGCACCTCGCCCGACTGTACCGCCTGGGCCGCCCGCGCCGGCGCGACGCCGCAAAGCGCCCCGCAGGCGGAAACCGCGGCTGTCTTGAGAAAAAGACGCCGTCCCGGACAATCCGTTTTCTCCCGCATCGCCCCTCCTTTGGTCCCTCTCCGGACCGGATGTCGTGAAGCGGCCAGCCTACGGCATCGACACGGCACAATCCAATACCCTGTTTCTATCCGAGGACGCTTGAGGTATCGAGCACAGCGATGCTGCCCCGGATTCTCCGGCCTCTGACGTACCGGGCTCACGGCTGATGCCCCGTTGACAAAAGTCACGAAAATTCTGTACCGAGACCAAGGAGATCATCAGACGATGCCGACCCGCCTTACCCCCGTGCGCAGCCGCAAACTCGGCGATCTCGTCATCCAGCAGATCCAGGAAAAGATTTCCCTGGGCGTGTTTGCGCCGGGGTCCAAAATCCCCACCGAACCCACGCTCATGGCCCAGCTTGGCGTGGGCCGCTCCACCGTGCGCGAGGCCGTACGCGTGCTGGTCAGCGCCGGGCTTTTGGAAGTGCGCCAGGGCGACGGCACCTACGTGCTGGAGCGCCCTTCGGGCCACGAACCACTGGAATACCGCCTGCGCCGGGCCAAGGCCGAGGAGATACGCGAGGTGCGGCGCATCCTCGAGGTGGAGACGGTCCGGCTGGCCGCCGCCAACCGCAGCGCCGCCGATATCGAGACCATGCGCGAGTGTCTGGAGAAAAAGCAGGCCGCACATGCCGCCGGCGACGCCCACGGTTACGTGACCGCCGACATCGCCTTCCACACCGCCGTGGCCACGGCCAGCGGCAATGGACTTTTGGCCGACCTCTACCGCAGCTTCTGCATGGTCTTTCAGGACTTTCTCGACACCCTTATCGCCGACCGGGGCGTCAACCAGTACCAACACCGCATCCACACGGGCCTTTTGACCGCCATCGTCGACAAGGACCCCGAAGCGGCCGTGCGCTTCGCCCTCGAGGCCATGGACCGCACCACAAACGACGCCCAGGCCCTCGCCGCCCGGTAGCCGTCGCGCATGTCCCGGGGCCGGCTCCGTCGCTTTGCCCGGAGCCTTGGAGGCAGTCGGAAGCCTCGCGGCGATTCGTTTTGAAAACCCCTGTTATTTTGAGAAGATATACCTTCATTTACGCCTCTTCCCTTGACACGCCGTGATCGGATTGTTACTCGTTTGGCACTCTGTTGATTCGAGTGCCAAACTGGGGATGCACCATCATGACGCTTCAGGATCGCGAACGGGACGTGCTGACCACCATCATCGAGGTCTATATCGCCACGGCTTCGCCGGTCGGGTCCCGGGCCGTTTCCAAAATCAGCACCCTGGGCCTGTCCCCGGCCTCCATCCGCAACATCATGGCCGACCTGACCGAGGCCGGCTACCTGGACCAGCCCCACACCTCGGCCGGCCGGGTGCCCACGCCCAAGGCCTTCCGCTTCTACCTCGACACGGTCATGCGTCCCTCGCCCCTGGCCGCCAGGCAGCGCCGCCGCATCGCCGGCGACCTGGCCACGGCCGGGCTCGAGGTGGGCGACCTGTTGCGCCGGGCCTCGCGCGTTTTGGCCGGGTTGTCGCTCCAGGTGGCCATGGTCATCGCGCCCAAGCAGGCCGACGCGCGGTTCAAGCGCATCGACTTTTCCCTGCTGAACCCCGGGCTGATCATGGTCCTGCTGGTGCTCCAGGGCGGCCTCGTGCGCACCCGGGTCATCGAGACCGCCCCCGAGGTCACGGCCGACAACCTCGTCAGCTACGCCAATTATTTGAATGACCTGTTCGGGGACATGACCGTAAGCGAGGTCCGGGCCAGACTCGTGCGCGAACTCGAGGAAGCCAAGCGGACCGTCAACGCCCTGTGCCGGCAGGCCCTGACCCTGGCCAGCTCCGCCCTCGACGGGGAGCGCGAGGCGGCAAGCGAAGTCATCGTCGACGGCACGTCCAACATTCTCGGCCAGCCGGGATTCACCGACGCCGAACACCTGCGCGAGCTTATGCGCGTACTTGAAGAGCGCACGATCCTGCTCGAACTACTGGACAAAACCGCAAACGAGCTTAAAACGGTAATAACCATCGGCGGCGAACTTGACCGCGCCGCCCTGGCCGACGTCGGCGTCATCACCGCGCCCTACGGAGCGGGCTCCCATCCGCTGGGGGCCATCGGCCTCATCGGCCCGTTGCGCATGGATTACGCCAAGCTGGTGCCTGTGGTGAATTTTACCGCCGACACCTTGAGCCGGCTGCTTGACCGGCGTTTTTAACCGAAAAAGCCTCCGCTTGTGTCGCGACCGGTTATTGCCGGCCTTTTTTCGCGTCCAAGCGGGTACGTCCTGGAGGAAGCATGTCACCTGAGCCGAAAAATCCCGAAGACGCCGCCACCCCCGAGGAAACCGGCGCGACCGACCTCTCCCCCGAGGCGGAAATCGAGCAGCTTCGCGCCGAGCTGGCCGCCGAAGCCGACCGCCGCCTGCGCACCCTGGCCGAAACCGAAAATCTCAAAAAACGCCTTCTGAAGGAAAAGGAAGAGTTCCAGAAGTACGCCACCGAATCCCTGGTGTCGGAACTTCTGCCCGTCCTCGACCACCTCGACCTGGCCCTGGCCCATGGCCGGGGCAACGAAGCCTGCAAGGACTTCGTGGTCGGCGTGGACATGACCAGAAAGGCCTTCGTGGACATCCTGGCCCGCCACGGCGTGGCCGAATTCGGCGCCGAAGGCGAGGCGTTCAATCCCGAAACCCACGAGGCGCTGGGCATGGCCGCGCGCCCCGACCTGCCCGACGACGCCGTGGCCCAGGTGGTCCAAAAGGGCTACAGCCTGCGCGGCCGTCTGCTGCGGCCGGCCAAAGTCATGGTCAACAAGGCCCAAAACGCCGGTTAGGACCCCTTTTTTTTCGCCAAAGCCCCTTTACTCGCATGAATCGGGCCTTATATAGCTGCCTGTCACCAGGAAATTATCCGTCCGCAGGACGAGAGACCATACCGGAACCACCAAGGAGGAAAGGCTATCATGGGTAAGATAATCGGGATCGACCTCGGGACCACCAACTCCTGCGTTTACGTCATGGAGGGCAAGGACCCGAAGTGCGTCACCAACCCCGAGGGCGGCCGCACCACCCCGTCCATCGTGGCCTTTACCAAGGAACGGCTCGTGGGCGAAATCGCCAAGCGCCAGGCCGTCACCAACCCCGAGCGCACCATTTTCGCCATCAAGCGCCTGATGGGCCGCAAGTTCGACGGCCCCGAGGTCACGCGCTGGCTCGAGCACTGTCCTTATAAGATCGTCGAAGGCACCGGCGGCGACGCCTACGTCGAGGTCGAGGGCAAGAAGTACAGCCCGGCCGAGATCTCGGCCATCATTCTCGGCAAGCTCAAAAAGGACGCCGAAGCGTACCTGGGCGAGCCCGTGACCGAAGCCGTCATCACCGTGCCGGCCTACTTCAACGACGCCCAGCGGCAGGCCACCAAGGACGCCGGCCGTATCGCCGGCCTCGAGGTCAAGCGCATCATCAACGAGCCCACGGCCGCTTCACTCGCCTACGGCTTCGACAAGAAGTCCAACGAGAAGATCGCCGTGTTCGACCTCGGCGGCGGCACCTTCGATATCTCCATCCTGGAAGTCGGCGACAACGTCGTTGAAGTGCGCGCCACCAACGGCGACACCTTCCTCGGCGGCGAGGACTTCGACCAGCGCGTCATCAACTACCTGGTCGAGGAGTTCAAGAAGGAAAGCGGCATCGACCTGGCCCAGGACCGCATGGCCCTGCAGCGCCTCAAGGAAGCCGGCGAAAAGGCCAAGAAAGAACTTTCCACGGCCATGGAGACCGAGGTCAACCTGCCCTTCATAACGGCCGACGCCTCCGGTCCCAAGCACATGATGGTCAAGCTCACCCGCGGCAAGCTGGAATCCCTGGTCCACGACCTGGTCCAGCGCACCGTGGAGCCCTGCCGCAAGGCCCTGGCCGACGCCGGGCTCAAGGCCGCCGACATCGACGAGGTCGTGCTCGTCGGCGGCATGACCCGTATGCCGCTGGTCCAGAAGACCGTGCAGGAATTCTTCGGCAAGGAGCCCAACCGCTCGGTGAACCCGGACGAGGTCGTGGCCATGGGCGCGGCCATCCAGGGCGGCATCCTGGCCGGCGACGTCAAGGACGTGCTGCTGCTCGACGTGACCCCGCTGTCGCTTGGCATCGAGACCCTCGGCGGCGTGTTCACCAAGCTGATCGACCGCAACACCACCATCCCGACCCGCAAGAGCCAGGTGTTCACCACGGCCGCCGACAACCAGCCGTCCGTGTCCATCCACGTGCTCCAGGGCGAGCGGCCCATGGCGAACGACAACATGACGCTCGGACGTTTCGAGCTGACCGGCCTGCCGCCGGCGGCCCGCGGCATCCCGCAGATCGAGGTCACCTTCGACATCGACGCCAACGGCATCGTCAACGTCTCGGCCAAGGACACCGGCACCGGCAAGGAGCAATCCATCCGCATCACCGCCTCCTCGGGCCTGTCCGAATCCGACATCCAGAATCTCATCAAGGATGCCGAGTCCCACGCCGAGGACGACAAGAAGAAGCAGGAAATCATCGAGGTGCGCAACCAGGCCGACACCCTGGTCTACACCACCGAGAAGTCCCTGGCCGAGCTCGGCGAGAAGGTCGACGCCGCCACCCGCGGCGAAATCGAAGCCAAGCTCAACCACGTCAAGGAGACCTTGAAGGGCGAGGACGGCGACGCCATCAAGCGCGCCACCGAAGACCTGTCCCAGGCCTCGCACAAGCTGGCCGAGACCCTCTACCAGCAGAAGGCCCAGGCCGGCGGCGCCCAGCCCGGCGGCCCGGAGGCCGGTCCCGCCGGCGGAGCCCAGGCCGGCAAGGCCGGTTCCGACGAGGACGTGGTCGACGCCGATTACACCGAAGTGAAGTAGCCGCGCCGGGCGCGCACTTGCTTTCGCGTCCGATCACGCGTAGTTGAAAGCCTGATCCGTCCCCTAGACGGGTCAGGCTTTTTTCATGCTAGGCCACGGCGGCACGGCCGCCAAACCCCCGGTTCGCCCATGCACGCCAAGACTCCATTTATACGCATTCCCCCCCGCCTTGCCGCGAGGTTGCTGTTGTGTCTCGTCCTGTCCGTCGCCCTCTCGGGGTGCGGCGGCTTTTTCGGCGGTTCCCAAACGCCGCCGCCTCCGCCGACGCCGCATGCGCCGCCCCCAGCGGTCGTGACGCCCGCTCCGCCGCCAAAGCCCGTGGCCCAGAACACCGTGGCCGTGCTGCTGCCCCTGGGCGGTCCGTTCCGCGAACTCGGCGGCAAGGTGCAAAAGGGCATCAAGGCGGCCCAGGACGAACTGGCCGCGGCCGGCACGCCCCTGGACGTCATCGTCATCGACGCGACCCAGCCCGATTGGGTCAACACCCTGCGCAACCTGCCGCCGGAAGTCGGCGTGGTGGGCGGGCCGATGCACCCCTTGACGCTCAAGGAGCTGCAATCGACCGGGATGTTGCAATCCCGGGTCTTTCTGGCCTTTTTGTCCAACCTCGGCGAGGCCCGTGAGGGCATCGACGCCTGGCGGTTTTTCCCCAGCGCGGCCGATGAGATCGACGCGCTTTTGCGCCTGTCGCTGAGCAATTACGGCATCACCCAGTTCGGCATCCTGCGCCCCGGCGACCGCTACGGGCAGTCCATGAGCGAGGCCTTTGCCCTGGCCGCGGCCCAGCTCGGCGGGCAGATCACGGCCACGGGCGTGTATTCGCCCCAGGACGCCACGGGCTGGGACGCCACCGTGTTGGAGATGCTCAAGACCGGCGGCGGCCGCCCCGGCTTCGGCGCCGTGTTCATCCCGGACGACTGGTCCCGGGCGGACAAGGTGCTGGCCAACTTCTTCCGCAACAAGGTCGACGATCTGCTCATCCTCGGCCCGCAGCTGTGGACCGAGGCCCTCTACCGCGCGGCCGCCAACAAGACGCCGATCAACATCAACAACTACCGTCTGGCCGTGTGCCCCGGAGCCTGGTGGCCCGAAAGCCAGGGCAAGGCCACCCAGAACCTCATCGCGGCCATGCGCGCCGCCGGCGACGAGCACCCCGACATGTGGGAGGCGCTCGGCTACGACTTCGCCCGCTTCGCCGCCCGCCTGGGCCGGCTGCCCCAGGGCACGCCGCCACAGGAAGTCAGCGCCCGCCTCGCCCAGGCCGCCACAGGCATGGAGTTCAGCATGGCCCCCCTGTCCTACGGACCGGATGGCCGGGCCCATGTGGCCATGTACCTGTTTCGGCCGTCCGTGGCCGGGCCGGTGCTGCTCGATCCCGAGGGATTCCGCCAGCGCCTGAACGCCATCCGGCAAAAGGCCCTGGAAAATCCGGCCCCGGAAACCGAGCAGTCCTATTCGCCCAATCCCGCGCCGGCCGCCCAGCCGGAAACGCAGCCATACGCGCCGGCCCCGGCCCAGCCGCAACCGGCCGCGCCGACCACGCCCCAGCCGGGGCAGCAGCAACAACCCGCCCCGTTGGTGCCGGTTCCGGCCCACCAGCAGGTCATGTCGGTCTCCTGATGACCCAAGGAAGTTTGTTTTTATGAAGATCAGCCCGGAAGAAGCGGCCAAGGTGGCCAAACTGGCGCGGCTTCGTTTCGACGAGGAGGCCCTGGCCGGATTCGCTGGCCAGATGGAAGACATCCTGGCCTATATGGACACGCTCGGCGCGGTGGATACCCAAGGCGTGGAGCCGCTTTACAGCCCGGTGCTCCACGACACGCCGCTACGTGAGGACAAGGCGCAAAAGACCTGCCCCCGCGACAAGGTGCTGGCCAACGCGCCGGCCACCGACGGCCAGTTCTTCGTCGTGCCGAAGATCGTTTAAGAAAAGAGAAGCCGCGCGGGACGCCGCCCCGCACCCCGCCGGGGACAAGCATCCCCCGGCCCCCCGAATCAGGGGAAAGGGGGCATGTGCATAAAGGATTTGTCATGTCCGAGATTTGTCGTCTGTCCCTGACCGAAGTCCGCGACAAACTGGCCGCCGGAGAAATCAAGGCCGAGGAGGCCGTCGCCGCCTGCCTGAGCCGCATCGAGGCCACCGAGCCCAGGATCAAGGCCATCCTCACCCTCACCGCCGAGACCGCCCTGGAGCGAGCCAAGGCCATGGACGCCGCCGGTCCGGACGCCGGCAAACGCCTGTGGGGCGTGCCGGTGCTCATCAAGGACGCCATCTGCGTGGCCGACGCCCCCACCACCTGCGCCTCCAAGATCCTGGAAAATTTCGTCCCCTTCTACGACGCCGCCTGCATCGCCAAGCTGCGGGACGCCGGCGCGATCATCCTCGGCAAGGCCAACATGGACGAGTTCGCCATGGGCTCTTCCACGGAAAATTCCGCTTTCAAGGTCACGGCCAACCCCTGGGACACCTCCCGCGTTCCCGGCGGATCGAGCGGCGGATCGGCCGCGGCCGTGGCTTCCGGCCAATGCTTCGCCGCGCTCGGCACCGACACCGGCGGCTCCATCCGCCAGCCCGCCGCCTTTTGCGGGACGCTCGGCATAAAGCCCACCTACGGCCGCGTGTCGCGCTACGGGCTGGTCGCCTACGGCTCGAGCCTCGACCAGATCGGGCCGCTTACCCGCAATGCCGCCGACGCCGCCGCAATGCTCACCGTCATTTCCGGCCACGATCCCCGGGATTCCACCTCCGCCCCGCGCGAAGTCCCGGATTTCGAGGCCGCCATCGCGGAGGCCAAGGACCTTACGGGCCTCACCATCGGCCTGCCCGACGAATACTGGGGCGAGGGCGTGGACGAGGAAGTGCGCGCCGCCTGCCGGTCGGCCGTGGATACGGCCCAAAAACTCGGCGCCAACGTCGTGCCCGTCTCCCTGCCCCACACCCCCTACGCCGTGGCCACCTACTACATCGTGGCCATGGCCGAAGCCTCCTCCAACCTGGCCCGGTTCGACGGCGTTCGCTATGGCTACCGCGCCCCGGACGCCAACTCCCTGGAGGAGCTCTACGAACTGTCGCGCTCCCGGGGCTTCGGCCACGAGGTCAAACGCCGCATCGTCATCGGCACCTACGTGCTCTCGGCCGGCTACTACGACGCCTACTACCGCAAGGCGGCCCAGGTCCGACGCCTCATCCGCCAGGATTTCCTCGACGCCTTCACCAAGTGCGACGTCATCTGCGGCCCGACCTCGCCCTTCGCCGCCTTTCCCATCGGCCAGATGTCCGGCGATCCACTCAAGATGTACTTGAGCGACATCTTTACGATTTCCCTGAACCTCGCCGGCCTGCCCGGACTCTCCATGCCCGTGGGCCTGGGCAAGGATTCGCACATGCCCATCGGCATGCAGCTCTTCGGCCCGGCTTTCGACGAAACAACCATCCTGCGCACGGCCAAGGTCCTCGGCGACGCTTTGCCGGCGTTGCCTTATCCTGTAGGCTTATAACTATCAAGCATAGCTATAACTATTTACTGTTGACATTTACTAATGAAACTGGTCAAGATTTTTAGAAAGTGAGGTTAACAATGCCAGACAGTTTTAAAGAGATAGCTCTTAAGTCCCTAAAAACCAAGACGTTACAAGAATACTCTTCTGACAACTCCTTGGATACATTAATTATTAAAGAAACTAGCAAGACAGAACTCGAAAAACACACTCAAGAGCTCAGGGACTCTCTGAGCAAAGTAGCCACAGAAACACTTAACAAAATACTAATCCCCCACTATGAGTTCACCAATCTAAGAGAGCAGGGTGTTAGAATCTGGGGAAAAAAAGACAATGTTGTTCTTGCAAAAAACACAGTTATTGAGCTTCTCAATGGCATTAGAAACTTATGTCCTAAAGTTGATTTTGACAAAGCACTCTTTTTAGCAGGGAAAAAATCTGGTTATGCTTTTTTCGATGATTTCAAGAGAATACTATATATAAATAATAATTTTTTTATCCCGCAAGATATCAACGATTTTTTAAAAATTTTGTTTAAATTTGACTCTAGGAGTGGATGGTGGGAAGAATCTGTAGAAATTACTGATGGTAAAAATTCTCAAGGCGATGGAGAAGGCACTTATAAAGTTATTCGTCTATCAAAATCATTCTTAAAATTCCCATGGATTGACCCAGACTTTGGGTATTTTAATACTTTTTTCGCTGGATATTTTTTCTCTCTTTACAACTGTTGTTCCGACTTTTTACGAATTATCAGTGAATCAAAGTTTTTTAAATACAAAATGTCTTTTTGTTACGATGCATTCCCTCAAGACGAACCACATAATGGATTCACATTCATCCAACTCTACGAAACAGATAAATATTTCGAGTCTGACTTTCAAGAAATAGACTATGGTTTCTTTGTACTTTCTGAACTCTTTTCTTCTGGAGACCCTCAAATCACAAGTGAAATATTACTCAGAAGCACAGAGAAACTTATAAACATCTTAAATTCGTTACACCTCACTACAAAAAAAGAACAGGATAATTTAAAGTATATTTTCACACATAACGGTCTTTGGCGAGACTACGTCAAACGTCATAAAATGTTACAGATTTTTTACGATCTCAAAAATACATACGACAATTTTAGAGTCGAAAAGGTAAAAGACCTCATCAAATAAGATGATGGAAACAAATTTTTTATTGCAAGAAAAAAAAAGATGTGAATACATCTTGCGTTTACTATCCAATAAAGTCAGTTTTGCCTTAAATGAAATCGAAGAGTACAACGCTATAAAATCTTCCATCAAGTCAAGACTCGATGAGATAGACGCGGAATTAATTCGAAAAAGAAAGATAGGCTTTCGTTACAAAATATTTATTCTTATTTTTTTCTCAACTGCGACCTTAGTCACATTTATATATAGTAGCACAATATATCTTCCACTTTGCTTTCTTTTCTTTCTGCTTATTTTTTTATTGAGATTTAAAAAAATAGATATTTTTTTGCGATACGTTTATATTATACTTCTTTTACTTTTAACCACAACAATCACTCTTTCGATATTCCTCTTCCCCTCATTTAAAGAATTTTTAAACACTAACAACAGCTATATAACCATTGCATCCTCATTATTATCGATAATTATTCTTTTAATACCTTCTCCGAATAATCGCGAAAGCTAATGAGATTTCTAGCCGTGGCCGCTTCCGGGGGTGCGGACAGCCTGCTGGCCCTGGGCCTGCTGCAAAAGGAAGGGCATGGGGTCTTCGCGATCCACGCCCATTTTCTACCCCCGGACGATAAGCAACAGCAATTAGCGGATGCCATTGCCGCCCAGTGCGAGGCCATTGGCGTGCCCTTCCAGGCCATCGACCTTTCGGACGCCTTCCGCGCCCGCGTCATCGCGCCCTTCATCGCCGCCTATGTCGCCGGCGAGACCCCCAATCCCTGCGCCGCCTGCAACCGCGACCTGAAATTCGGCCTGCTGGCCGAGGCTGCAATCTCCCTTGGCGCGGACAAAATCGCCACCGGCCACTATGCCGGTCTTGCGGACACGCCGGAAGGCGCGGCCCTTTTTCGCGGCGCGGACGCCACGCGCGACCAGAGCTATTTCCTGTCCCTGGTGCCGCAAAGCGCCCTGGCCCGGGCCCTCTTTCCCCTGGCCCGGCGCAAAAAAGCCGACAATCCCGAGGCCCTGGCCGCCCTCGACCTGGCCCCGCCCCTGCCCCGGGAATCCCGCGAGGTCTGCTTCGTGCCCGGCGACGACTACCGCGCCTTTCTGGAGGCAAGCGGCGTTCCCCTCTCCGGCCCCGGACCCATCGCGCTCCCGGACGGCACGATCCTCGGCGCGCACCAGGGCCTGTGGCGCCACACCATCGGCCAACGCAAGGGACTTGGCGTGGGCTGGCGCGAGCCGCTCTACGTCCTGGCCAAGGACGCCGCCGCCAACACCCTGCGCGTCGGTCCGAAACAGGACCTCCTGGCCGCGTCCTGCCGCGCCCGGGAGGTTAATGTGCTCGTCCCGCCGCGCGACTGGCCGGAAACGGTCCTGGGCCAGACCTGCTACCGCATGGCCCCGCGCCCGGCCCGGGCCGCGATCGCGGCGGACGGCAGCCTGGACATCGTGTTCGAAGCGCCGCTCCCCCGCCCCACCCCGGGACAGGTAGCCACCCTTTATGACGCGGCGGGCCGCGTGCTCGCTGGCGGCGTCATCGTGGCGTAGGCAGAGGAAGAGGGGTGCCTCCGGCGGCCCGGGGGAAACTTCTTGAAAAAAGTTTCCCCCCTGATGCCCCTTTCAAAAACTTCTCATAGGGCATTGGAGGGCGGCACCGGATACGGGACAAAAACGGATCAAGGGTATGGCTCTGCCGCTCCCGGCCTTGTCTTCCCCGGAAAGCTTGGCTAAATGGCGTTGGTCCCGGCGTTTCGGGACCAGGAACCTTCCTTATGCCAACCACCGTCCGTCGTCTGTATCCCCTGCTGCTCGTCCTGCTGCTCCTGGCCGGGGCTATCTTGCGCCTGGCCTATCTCGGCGAACCCTCGCTGTGGTGGGACGAATTCATAACGCTTGGCATCTCCCAGCTTTCCGTCGGCCGCATGCTCCACATCCTGACCGTGGTCGGCCCGTCGGACATCGGCGGCGAATTTTTCCCGCCGCTCTATCATCTGATTACCCACTTCGTGCTCTCCGTCAGCCACGACGACGCCGTGCTGCGGCTTTTGAGCGTCGCCTGCGGCACGGCCTCCATCGCCGTGCTCTACGGGCTGGTCAGTGAGATACTGTCGCGCCGGGCCGGGCTTTTCGCCGCCGGGCTCACCACTTTTTCCGTCTACCAGCTCCATTATTCCCGGGAGCTGCGGCCCTACAGCCTCTTCATGCTGCTGGCCCTGCTGTCGCTTTGGGCGCTCTACCGGGCGCTTTCGCGCGGCGGCCCGCTCCGCTACGTCGCCTACGCCCTGGTCACCATGGCCATGTGCTACACGTCGTACATGGCCAGCTCCAACATCGCGGCCGAGGGCGTGTTCACGGTATGGTTCCTGGGCAGCCGGCTGGCGAAAAAGGAATTGCCGCTGCGGGTCGCGGTCAAAAAAGGACTGGCCCTGCTTGCCGCCGTGGCTGTGGTCGGGCTGTGCTACCTGCCGTGGTTGCCGGCTTATCGCAACATCTTCACCTTGCTGCGGTCCAAAGGCGTTTCCCCCGGTATCCCGGCCGATTTTCCGCTCACCGTGCTGACGGAATTCGGGGCCTACGCCGCCGAGCGCCATGGCCTGCCCTGGCTGCCCCTGGCGCTTTTGGGACTGGCCGGCTGCGCCGTCGCCGCCAGACGCCGCTACCGCGACGGGCTGGTGCTGCTCGCGGCCTTCGCCTTCATGCCGGTGGTGGCCTTTCTCGTCGCCGGCACCCAGCTCGAAATCAGCTCCCGCTACGTCTTCAACGCCTATTACCTGCTCATGGCCATGGCCGGGCTGACTATGGCCGTGCTCCTCGAGCGCATCGCCGCCCATCTGGACCTGTCCGAAAAAAGCGCCGCCTGGGCCGTACCCCTGGTCGGCATCGGCCTGTGCCTTGTCGTCAGCATCCCCAACCTGCGTTCGCTCGGGACCTATTATCGCCGCGAAACGTCCTATTCCAAGGAGCTGGCCGACTATCTCGCCTGGAACAAAAACGACGTGCGCTATCTCTTCTACCAGAGCAACCGCAACCCCAAGCTCATTGCCGACTGGTACCTGCCCCACGTTTTCGAAAACCTTTCCCATTACATGCCACGGGGCTACAAGCGCACGTTCCACCTGATCCAAAGCGACCTGACGCCGCCCAGGACGCCCTTTTTCCCGCACAAGGTGATCACCATCCAGGACACCACGGTCTCGGCCATCGGCCTTGTCAGCACGGCCCCGGTCGTGCTCTACCCGGACGCGAAAGGCGCGGCGCGCTTCGTCGAGGACTTCACCACCTACGACTTCTACGCCGACTGCGACGAAGCGGTGAACCTCGGCCCCGAAAGCCGCTACCACACCCTGTCCCACTATGATTACGAAAAGCCCGGCCATGCGACCTATACCTTCCAGGCCGCCGCCGGGACGCGTATCACCGCCGCAAAGCTGTCGCTGATGTTCTCGGCCACGTTCCTGGAAGGCGTGCCGTCGGATTCGCGCATCGGCGTCTCCGTGGCCGCCGGCGATGCGCCCTTTACGGAAATCGGCACGGTGACCGGCAAGGACTATCTCGGCCCGGACGGCAAGCTGATCGCCCCCAATCATGAAAAGCGCCGTTTCGTCACCAAAAACTACGACGTGCCGGGCATCGGATCGGACACCGGAAAAGTCCGCCTGCGCCTGGATTACGGCCCGGTGGCCAACCCCGGCATCATCGAAGCCTTCCGCATCGAGGCAAGCGCCACCCTGGCCGGCCGGCCGACCGGCCCCGGCCCGGCCCTGGACGCCCTTGTTCGCGCCGCCGGGCACAACGCCCTGGCCACGTGGCATCCCGGGGAACCACTGGTCGACGCCGATGCGCTCTACGTTTTCCCGGCCGGTCCGGACATTCCCCAGGGCCCGGCCAATCCCGCCAGCGCCCTGGCCCCGTTTCTGGCCGCCCATCCCGGCATCGAGCCCGTGTTTGCCATCCCTGGCGAAAACGGCCGGCCGGCCTACCTCTTTTACGATCCGGCCCTGACCGATCCCTTCGTCGACCTGGCGCAAAACGTCCCGGTCACGGCCCGCCTGGGCGAAAAGCCGCCCCGACGCTTTCCGGCCATCAAACTCTCCGGGATCCTAAACCGCCCCAGGCTGCGCATCGGCGACACGACGCTCACCGTGCCGGTGCTCTCCCCGCCGCCGACAACCCTGCTCCTCGGCAAGGACGGCGTCGGCGTGCTGCGCTTCGAACCGAGCTTCGCCCGGGAGAAGGACGCCCTGGCCGCCTTTCCGCTGGCCTGGAACATTCGCAAGAACGACGGCGAGGACTGCCTGTCCTGCAAAGCCCCGGGCCCCTGCTCGGTCACCGTGCCCATCAGTTCCGCCTATCCGATAAAGACCCTGCGCATCCTGTCCTATCCCCGCGTGTTCGCGGACAAGGCCGGCAAGAACACGGTCACCGTGTCCTTCTCCCCGGACGGAACCCATTTCAGGCCCCTGGACACCCTGCGCAGCGACCGTTCCGGGCTGTGGCAGGGACTCATGGTGCGGCGCGTGTCGGTCATGCGCTTTCGCCGCCCCATCAACAACGGCTTCGTGCGCTTCGACCTCTCCAGCCAGGGCGCGCAACTCTGGTCCCGCGACGCGACACGCATGCGCATCGAGGCCGTGCTCGACGCGTCCAAGTTCCCCGGCCTGACCGAAAGCGCCCTGACCTTCCCGCTCAAGCTCGAAGACAACGCCGGCGCGCCCCTGTCTCTTTTCCTCTCGCCCCGGCCCCAGCCGTATCTGCCGGGCCTGCAGGACGATTTCTGATGGCGCCGCCCACCATCCGCGACGTGCTCCTCGATCGGGACGGCACCATCATCGAGGAGCGCCACTATCTCCGCGATCCGGACGGCGTGGCGCTCGTCCCCGGCGGCGGCGAAGCCCTGGGACGGCTCTCCCGCGCCGGAAAGCGGCTTTTTTGCGTCACCAACCAGTCCGGCATCGGCCGGGGGTATTATACCCAAACGCATTTCCAGGCAGTCCAAAAGCGCCTGGTGGACCTCCTTGTCCCCTTTGGCGCGAAAATTACCGAAACGGCCTTCTGCCCCCATGCGCCGACCGACAATTGCGCCTGCCGCAAGCCGGCCACGGGCCTGTTCGAGGCCCTCTCCGCCCGCCACGGCCTTGACCCGGCCGCCACGGCCATGATCGGCGACGCCGCCTCGGACATCGCCTTCGGACTGGCCTTCGGCGCGGCCGTCACCATCCTCGTCATGACCGGCCATGGCAGGCGGGATGCCGCAAAACTCGAGCTGCCGCACCTTTCCGGCGACATTTGGGTCCTGGCCGAGCGTCAACCCGGCTGGCCCCATGTCCTGGCCCGCGACCTGCCCGCCGCCGTGGCCTTTCTTCTCGAGGCGGAAACGGCCGGGACGCCCCGCCCATGAGCCGCGCCCTGGCCAAAGCCCTGTCCAGCCAGTGGGCGGCCACGCTCTACGCCGCCGCCGTCTCCGTGGGCCTGACCTTTCTGCTCGGCCGCGTCCTGGGGCCGGCAGGCTTCGGCCAATACACCTACATCCTCACCCTGGCCTCGCTGTTCGCCATCCTTCAGGACGGCGGCTTCACCACGCTCATCTTTCGCGAAACCGCCAAGGCCGGACTCGTGACGTCCACCGGTCGGCCGCCGCTCATGTCCCTGGCCATAGGGCATCTGGCCGCCACCACCCTTTTCGGCCTGTGCCTGCTGCCCCTTTTTTCCCGGGGCGAACGCCTGTCCCTGGGCGCGGCCGTGCTCTACTACGCCCTTTTCACCGCCGCCGCCCTGGTCTCCGCCCACCTCAAGGGCCATAACAATTTCGCCGCCGAGGCCGTCTGGCGCGCCGTCACCCGCACCGCCACCGCCGTCTGCGCCGGCCTCGCCCTGCTGGTGCCGTCCCCCGGCCCCACCGCCATCTTCCTCGGCCTGCTCATCGGCCAGGCCGTCGCCCTGGCCGCGCCCTTCGCCAAGCCGCTGGCCGTACGGCCGCGTCTGACCGTCAGCCGCGACATCTACGCCCCCTGCTTGGCCTTTCTGTGCATCTCCGCCGCCACGGCCATCTATTTTCGCTGCGATATCGTGCTGCTGCGCCTGCTCACCCCGGACCCGGCCGAAGTCGGCAACTACGCCGCCGCCTACCGCCTCATCGAAGGCGTCATCATGCTGGCCACGCCGCTGGCCCACATCTTTTTCCGCAAGCTGCGCGTCTCCCTGGACAACGCCCAGGCCTTCAAGCGCTCCTTTACCCTCATGCTCGCCGTCATGATCGGCCTGTCGGCGGCCGCCACCATCGGCGGGCTTCTCCTTGGCCCCTTCATCCTCACCCTGGCCTTCGGCCACAAATACGCCGAAGCCATTCCGCTGCTCGCCTGGCTGCTCGCCTCCCTGCCCTTCATCCTCCCCAATTACGTCCTCACCCAGGCCCTCGTCGCCCTCGGCCGCGAACGCTACTACGCCGGCGTCACCATCATCGCCGCCGTCCTCAACATCGGCCTCAACCTGCTGCTCATTCCGCTGCTCGCCGCCAAAGGCGCGGCCCTGGCCACCATCGCCACCGAAGCCGCTCTCTGCGCCGGCCTCGCCCTGTCCTTCGTTAGGAAGGGCTTTGCGGCGAAGGCCGGCGAGTAGCGGTTAGGCTGGGCGAAGGGAAAGGCAAAGGCAAAGGCAAAGGCGGCTGGGGCTCTGCCCCAGACCCCGCCGGGAGGCCACGGGCCCCCCGGTCCCCCCTTCTCGGCTCTGGTCGGGTTAAGGCCTGGCTGGCTGACGCCCAGGCGGATGGAACAAGATGGCGGCGCAATTTGCCGGGACGCTGCATGTCGCTTCGCGACAAGCTCGTCCCGGCCAAATTCCGCCGCCACCACGCCGTCGCCCCTGCGGGGCGAAAATGAAAAGCCCCTTTATCCACCCCCATTGAAAATTTTTTGAGGAGGGAGGGGGTTCGGGGGAGGGGACCCCTTTTTTCAAAAAGGGGTCCCCTCCCCCGACGCCTTGCAAAACCCACTTCCCAAACTTTGTGTCCTTCCGTTGGCCAGGTCGAGGGACATCTTGTGCATGGGCGTAGTGCCGGCCGGGCAGGATTTGAGCGCCTTGAATTTTTCCGTGTAGTGGAGAGTTCCCTTGCTCACTGCCGCGCCGGGCAGGACGGTGGCGTCGAGGGTTTGTTTTTGCCGGGCCAGGTTGACGGCCATGAGCCCGTGCAGGGCGCTGGGCTTGCCGTTTTCCACGAAGAGCGTGTCGCCCGACAGGCCGGCGAAAGTAAACTCCCCGCCGTTCGGGATCTCGAAAAGCGGCGTGCCTTGCAGGTTTTCGCACACGGCCGAGGGATTGTCGGCGGCCGTGCGCGTCACCACCCGCAACGTATGGCCGTTGGAATAATCCGCCAGGGTCTCGAGCACCGCATAGCGGTCGTACACGTAGCAGGTCCTGTTTTGATAGGCGTGCACGTCGGCCGTCTCGGTGCCGGGCAGGCCGAAGTGTCGTCCGGACTGTGTTGTCGTCGATCCGTACTCCGCCGTCATGGGATGGATGTCGCTGACGGTCAGCATACGATACGTCTTGCCGTTGCGGTTGAAGGCATCGCGTATCTCGCCTTTGACCTGCACCTGTATATCCAGATAGCCGCTCATGATGGACGACGCGTCGAAGGGCAGGTAGACCACGCCCGTCTCTTGCGGATCGAGGAAAACGATGCCGCCTTCCGGGGTCTGCTTGAACATTCCATATAGTGTTTTCTTTCCGGTTTCCTGGGCGGTGACGGCCAGGGCCGGAGCGCAGCAGAGGCCGCTGACGAAAAGGCTGAGGGTCAAAAGGGTGCAATGCAATCGACGCATGGGACCTCCTTGGCGGGCATGGCTTTCGGTAACAGACAGGATTTATTTTGCAACCGAATAAGTTCCCCGGCATATGGTTGAAAAAAAACGACGCATGGGTATGAGTGGATAGACGGGAGGACGGCATGAACGAAAAGACCCCCGGCGACCACCGCGCCAACGTGAAAAACATCATCATCGTGGTGCTCCTGTGCATCGCCTTGGGGGAATTTTTCCTCCTGATGCGCGGTCCGGCCAGAGGCCCGCAGCCGGGGCAGGTCGCGCAGTCACCCGCATCCGGGGCCCCGGCCGCGAGCGACGCCGTCCGTGTGGCCGGTCTCGGCATGGACCCGGAACGCGGTCGTTACGTGCTGGTGGCTTTCGACCGTCCCGTGGCCGGAGCCAAGGAAGGAACCGTCCTGTCGACCGCCCCGGCAACCGTCGAGCCCCCCCTGTCCGGCACCTGGACCTGGGTTTCCCCGTACATGCTGCGTTTCGCGCCCACAGACGGCTTCGCCCAGGCCCGGACCTACACCTTCACCCTTTCCGGCAAGAATTTTCTGGCCGCGCCCCAGGAGCTTGCCGGCCAGGACGTCTGGAAGGCGTCCTACGGCTCCTTCGAGGTGGCGCGCCTGACGGGCCATCTGGAACCCGCGCCCGAGGGCGGGGCCATGGTCGTGGTCCGGGGAGAGGCGGCCTTCAACCGCGCCGTCGATCCCAAGGCCCTGGCCGACCACATTTCCCTGATCGATCCCCGCGATCCGAAAAAGCCCGTGTCCGTTGCCCTGACCACCACGTACACCAGCAAGAAAATCGGTTTCGTGTCCGAACCCATCGTCAAAACGGCCGAGCAGCGCGACGTCAAGATTGTCGTGACGCCGGGCCTGCGTCCCCAAAAGGGCGACATCGAGCTTGCCACCGAAGCCGTGGCCGTCATCCCGGTGACCCTGGACCCGCATCTGCGCCTGCGGCGGATCAAGGCCGACGCCGAGGAAGGCGCGGCCACCCTGCGGCTGATCCTGTCCACGCCCATCGAGGCCAACGACCTGACCGCCGGGCACATCCGGATCGAGCCGTCGCTGGAAACGAACCTGAGCGCCGACGGCGCGGATCTGGTCATAAGTGGCGCCTTCGAGCCGGGACGCGAGTACGTCGTGACCGTGGACAAGGGACTTGTCGCGGCCGATGGCGCGGTGCTTGAGGCGAAGTTTTCCCGCACGGTGCGCATCCCCGACCTGGAACCGTCCGTGGATTTCCGGGACCAGGGTATTTTCCTGTCCAAAAACGGCTACAAGAATCTGGCCATCAAGAGCATCAACACCAACGCGGCCGAGCTTTCCGTGGACCGCGTCTATTACAACAACCTGTTTCCGCTTTTTTCCATGGACTACTCCGTCTTCGACGACGAGTCCGGCGGCGGCGCGGTCAACGGCAGCCTGGGCGACCGCATCTACAGCGGCCGTGTTCCCCTGCGCTATAAAAGCAATGCCGCTGTGCTCACGCCGGTCAACCTGGAGAAATACATCCAGGGGCATGAGCCGGGGCTGTACCGCGTGGCCGTGAACGTGCCCGGCAAGTTCCAGGGCTTCCAGCGCTACGTGCTCATCACCGATATCGGCATCGTGGCCAAGCAGGGGCTTGGCGACCTGCTCGTCTGGACGTCGTCCTATTCCACACTGGCTCCCATGGCCGAAGCCAACGTGCGCGTGCTGTCCTACCAGAACCAGGAACTGGCCGTGGGCACAACCGACGCCAAGGGACTTTTCCGGGCCAAAATCAGCCCCAAAACGCTTCGCGACAAGCGGCCCTACCTCATCATGGTGCAAAAGGGCGCGGACAGAAGCTACCTGCTCTACGACCGCTTCCAGGTGGACACCACCGGCCTCGACGTCTCCGGCAAGGTCATGCCCGAGGCCGGCTACACCGCCTTCGTGTACGGCGAGCGCGACATCTACCGCCCGGGCGAGACGCTTGAGGGACTGGCCGTGGTGCGCGACACGCGGCTCGGCCTGCCGCCGTCCATGCCCGTGACCCTGCGCTTAAACGACCCGCAGGGCCGCAAGCTTGGCGAAAAGACCGTGGTGACCGGGGCCGAGGGGGCCATCACCCTGCGCCAGCCCCTGCCCGTCCAGACGCTCACCGGGGCCTACACCATCGACCTCGTGGTCGCGGACACGGTCATCGGCCAGTACCGCTTCCAGGTGGAGGATTTCGTTCCCGACCGCATCAGCGTTTCCGTGACGCCCGACGAACAGGCGGGCCAGGCCGGCAAGCCGCTTACCTTCACGGTGGTCGGACGCTATCTTTTCGGCGCGCCGGGTTCCGACCTGCCGGTCGAGACCCGAGTGCGGCTGATCAAGGCGGCCTTTGCCCCCAAGGGCTTTGGCGATTACGTGTTCGGCGACCCGCAACGCAGCTTCGAGGATACGGAAATCCTGGAGGAAACGGGCAACCTGGATGCCGGCGGCAAGGCTTCCTATACGGCTGAACTGCCGGGCGACCTGAATCCTCCGGCGGCGCTGACGGCCATCGTCACGGCCCGGGTACGCGAGGGCGGCGGTCGGGGGGTGACGGGCATGGCCAAGTTGCCGGTCCATGTCTATGCCGCCTTTCCGGGCTTAAAGCGCCTCAAAAGCGACGCCACCGTCCCGGGCAAGCCCGTGCGTTTCGAGTATGTGGTGGTGACTCCCGAGGGCAAGCCCACCCCGGCCAAGGGGCTTACGGCCACGCTGTACCGCGACCGCTGGCAGACGGTGCTGCGCAAGGGTCCGGACGGCTCGTTCAAGTACGAATCCGTGCGCGATCCCCGGACCGTGGACGTCAAGACCGTGGACGCCCCGAACGGCAAGGGGGCGGTGGAATTCACGCCGCCGTCCTTCGGCAGCTACCGGCTGACCCTGGCCGATTCCGAGTCCGGGGCCGCGTCCCAGCTGGAATTCTACGCAGGCGGCTTCGGCTATTCGCCCTGGGCCGTGGAAAATCCGGCCCGGCTGGAGCTTGTCCCGGACAAAACCGAATATGCCTCGGGCGAGACCGCCCGGTTCCAGGTGCGCGCCCCCTTTGCCGGGAAGCTTCTGGTCACCGTGGAAGGTTCGGACGTGCACGACGTGCAGATTCTCGACCTCGCCGGCAACACCGGCCAAATCGAGGTGCCGGTCAAGGCCGCGTACATGCCGGGCGTGTACGTGACCGCGACGCTGGTGCGCAAGGCGGCAAGCGTCACCGCCGACACGCCGTCGCGTGCCTACGGCGCGGCCCCGATGTTCGTGGACCGGGCCTCGGGCCGGCTGCCGCTGACCATCGCCGCCCCGGAGGCCATGCGCCCGAACGGCAAACTCACGGCCGAGGTGTCGGCCCCACCCGGCAGCCTCGTCACCGTGGCCGCCGTGGACGAGGGCATCTTGCAGCTCATCGCCCAGAAAACGCCCGATCCCTTTGCCGCTTTTTACGCCAAGCGCCAGTTGCAGGTGGAAACCTACGACACCTTCTCGCTGCTTTTGCCCGAGGTGCCGCCGCTTATGGGCAAGGCGCTGGCCGGCGGCGGCGACGGCATGGACGACCTGTCCAATTTCGTGCGCACCCAAAGCCCGGCCCGGCGCACCGTGGCCTACTGGTCCGGCCCGGTGGCGGTCGGCCCCACGGGCAAGGCCCAGGTCAGCTTCGACATCCCCGAATTCCAGGGACAGGTGCGGCTCATGGCCGTCGGCGTCTCGGGACGGCGTTTCGCCGGGACGGAGGCCAAAACGCTGGTCAAAAGCCCGCTGGTGCTGCTGCCCTCCTTCCCGCGCTTTCTCTCCTTTGGCGACGCGGCCAAAATTCCGGTCACGGTGCGAAACGACACCGGCAAGGCCGGCTCCTTTGTCGTGCGCCTCAGCGCCAACGGCCCGGTCACCGTGGCCGATTCCAGCCGCAACGTGACGATCGCCTCCGGCGGCACGGCGACCGTGGAATTCCCCGTGACCGTGGGCAACGCCGAGGGCGTGGCCGCCTTTGACGTGGCCGTCTCCGGCGGGGGCGAATCCTCGGCGGACACGGCGCAAGTCGCGGTGCGCTCCCCCTTGCCGCCGCGCACCACCGTGCGCTCCGGGGCCCTGGAAACAGCCGAGCTGACCGTGCCGAACCTGGCCTCCGGGGAATTTCTCCCCGGCACGGCCCGCATCGACGTCACCGTGGGCCGCTTTCCGCTCATCCGCTTCACCGGCAACCTGAAATCCCTGCTCGGCTATCCGTACGGCTGCCTGGAGCAGACCGTGTCCCGGGCCTTTCCGCTCCTCTACTTCGCCGATCTGGCCCAGGCCATGGCGCCCGGCGCGTTCACATCGGCCACGCCCCAGGGGATGGTCCAATCGGCCATCCGCCGCGTCACCGGCATGCAGCTTTATAACGGCGGTTTTTCCATGTGGCCCGGCGGCGGCGAGCCGCAAGCCTGGATGAGCCTTTACGCCGCCGATTTCCTGGCCGAGGCGGGACGGGCCGGCTATCCGGTGGACCAGGGCGTGCTGTCCCAGGCCCTGGCCTTCGCCGGGGAGACCGGACGCGAGACGGACCTGTCCAAGCCGGCCGGGCTTACCCTGGCCGCCTATGCCCTGTACGTGCAGGCCAAGGCCGGCCGGGCCGACATCGGGGCCATGGACAACCTTCGCGACAGCCAGGCCAAGAAGCTGCCGGCCGAGGCCAGGGGACTGCTCGGCGCGGCCTACGCGGCCGTCGGCAACACCCGCACGGCGGACATGCTCCTCTCGGGCCCCGTCCCGACCGGCGAGCCGCACAAGGAAACCGGCGGCAACCTGGGCTCGACGCTGCGCGACAAGGCGCTTTTCCTTTCCGCCCTGCTCGACGCCGTGCCGGCGGACCCGAGGATCGTGAGCCTGGCCGAGGACGTGGGCCGGCTGCTCGAAGGCGAACCCTACCCCTCCACCCAGGAAAACGCTTTCGCCCTGCTGGCCCTCGGCAAGTTCTACGCCAGACAGAAGGCGAAGCCGCCCTTCTCCGGCGTGCTCTACGCCGGCTCGGGCGTGCTGTCGGATTTCTCCAGCGACAAGGTGTTAAGCCTGCATGGCCTGCCCCAGTCCGGCGACCTGCGCTTCGTGGTCAAGCAGGGATTCACCCCCGGGGCCTGCGCCTATTCCGTGCGCACCCGGGCCATCCCGACCAAGGCGGCCTACGCGCCCCAGGCCACGGGGCTTGCCATCGACCGGACCTACCTCACCCGGGACGGCCAGCCCGTAAACCTCGACGCCGTGCCCCAGGGCGCGCTCATCGTGGTCAAGTTCTCGGTGCGGGCCACAGCCGGGCCGATATCCAACGTAGTGCTCGAAAACCTGCTGCCGGCGGGATTGGAAGTGGAAAACCCGCGCCTGTCCACCACCGAACGCCTGCCCTGGATGGAAGCCGACGAGAAGACGGACGCCGGCTACCTGGACATGCGCGACGACCGCACGCTTCTTTTCACCGACCTGCCCGACGACAAGTGGCATACCTATTACGCCCTGTTGCGCGCCGTCACCCCCGGCAGCTTCATCGTGCCCCCGGCCCAGGCCGAGGCCATGTACGCCCCGGAACTGCGGGCCAGCGGCGACCTGTCCCGTCTCACCATCACCACGCCTACCAACTGATCAGGCACGACATGGAAAAATTCACCCGACTCGTCAGCACCTGCGTCAAAAACGGCATCACCGACCTGCACATCAGGGCCGACCGGCCCGTTGCGGTCAGGCGCAACGGCCATCTCCACTTCCAGCGGGACATCGTTTTCGACGCGGCCGAACTGGAAGCCCTGCTGCGCGCGCTGGCGACGGACCGCCAGCGAAGGACGCTGACCGAACGCTGGTCCCTCGACTTCTCCTCCTACCTCCATGACGCCCAGATGCGGCTCAACGCCTTCTACTCCGCCGACGGGTTGGGCCTGGCCGTGCGTTTTCTGCCCGCGGTCATCCCGGACTTCGAGGCCCTAAACCTCCATTCGTCCCTGCGCGACCTGTGCTCGCTCCCCCATGGCCTCATCCTCATCTGCGGCCCCACGGGCAACGGCAAATCCACCACCATCGCGGCCATGATCCGGGAAATCAACGAAACCCGCTCCTGCCACATCATCACCCTGGAAGACCCCATCGAATACCGCTTCGCCTCGGGCAAGGCCCTGGTGGACCAGCGGGAGCTCGGCGCCCATTTCCTTTCCTTCGAACAGGGATTGCAGGACGTGCTGCGCGAGGACGGCGACGTCATCATGGTGGGCGAGCTGCGCGACCCCGAAACCATGCGCCTGACCGTCAACGCCGCCGAGGCCGGGCACGTGGTCATCGCCACCCTGCACGCCGGCACGCCCGAGGAAGCGCTCCTGCGGCTGTGCAACGCGTATGGCGAAGGCTCCCAGGAATACGCCCGGGCCCAGATCGCCTCATGTCTGGCGGCGGTGGTGGTGCAGCGCATGGAGGTGCTGGCCAGGGTGGGGTTTCGCGCGCCGGTGCTGTCCGTCGTGCGCACAAGCAGTTCGGTCAAAAACGTGATCCGGGAAAACCGCTTCAACCAGCTCGAAGGCATCCAGCAGGCCGGCCGCAACGAAGGCATGTTCACCTTCGAGCGCTACCGGGAGGAATTCCTGGACCAAAAGGCCCGGCTCACCCCCCCGACCCTGGCCTTCCGGCCAAGCCCGGACACGCCGATCCCCTCACGGCCCATGGAAGCGCCCCAGCCCGCCCCGACGGCGCCCTGCCCCGAACCTGCCCAGGCCGCCGCCCATGCCGGTCCCGAGACTCCGGTCGCCCAGACGCGCCGCCCGCCCCGTCAAGCCGAATCCGGGCAAGGCGGCCCCTACCGCATCGACGACGACCTGCCCCTGGAGGAACTGGTGGCCCAGATGCGCAAGTCCATGTCCTAACAAACCGCCTCAGCCCCCGATGGTATCCTCGCGCAGGACATAGCGGTTCTTGCCCAGGGCCTTGGCTTCATACATGGCCTGGTCGGCCAGGCTGAGAGAGCGTTCCAGATCGGGGGGATGGTTCCGGCAAAGCGACACGCCGATGCTGCAACCGATCCCGTAGCCGAGGTTGCGGACCCGGGACACGATGCGTTCGGCGATGGCGCCGGCCGCCTGTCGCAATTGCCCCCCGTCGGCGATCAGGCCGACCACGAATTCGTCTCCCCCCAGCCGTCCGGCCACGTCCGTGTCGCGAATGCTCTCGCACAGGGCCGCTGCCGTGCGTTGCAGGATCCAGTCCCCCCGGGCATGGCCGTGGTGGTCGTTGACGTGCTTGAAGCCGTCGAGATCGATGAACATGACGGCCAGCCCCAGCTTCGGGTCTTCCTTGGCGCGCGCCTCCAGTTCGCGGGCCAGATCCCAGAAGCGGGCCCTGCCGGCGAGCCCGGTCAGGGGATCGTGCAGGGCCTGTTCCTCCCGCTCGTGGGCGGCCCAAAGGCAGGCCCGCACCTCGCCCATCTCCCGGATCAGCACGCCTCCGTCGAGGCCGGGCGAGCCGGCGGCCAGGGCGGCCGAGGCCGTTGCCAACCGGGTCACGTCGCGGCTGAGGCGCCGGGCCAGCCAGAACGAGGCCAGAATCGCGGACAAGAGGCAAAGCGCGGCGGCCAGGCTGATCTTCATCAACAAGCGGCGAAGCGGCGCGACAAAAGACTGTTGCGGCACGCTGACGGAAACCGTCCAGCCCCACAGCCCCACGCCGGCCAGTGAGGTCTCCACGAGCTCCCCGGCCCGGGTTTCGCAGACATGCTCGTCCGGGTCCCGCAGGAACGCTCCATTTCCCCGGCTGTTCGCCGCCGCCTCCCCGGCATCAGGGCGCGGGCCGTGACAGGCGATGATGCCGCCCGCCGGCCCGAGAACGGCGCTCGTCCAGGCATCGCCCAGATGCTGCTGGGCGAGGATCGCCTCGAGCTCGACCACGGGCAGCACGTTTTCCAGGCAATACCGCTTGCCGGCGTCCGTCACGAGCGGGACGCCGAGCACCGTGACCTTGCGGTGGGTTATCGTCCCCTCGAAGACGCCCGAGACATGCGCCTGTCCCGTGCGCAGGACCCGCCGCAGCAACTCCATGTCCTGGCTTTTGGGCAAGGGAACACCGAGCGGCTGTAGGGTGCTGAATGCGATTTCGCCGGTTTCAGCGGCCAGCGTAATGGAGGCGAACCGGGGGTATTGCCGCACGATCCTGGCGGCATGTTCGTAGACCAGGCGCAGGTCGCCGTTTTTCGCGGCCGCCGAGTTGGCGATGGTGGTCAGCATGCTGGCCCTGGCGGCCAAGTGGCGCTCCAGGCCTCCGGCCAGGGACGCCGCCGCCCGGCTCAACCGGTCACGTTCGACCTCTCCCTGGCTGCGCAGAAGCAGCCCCAGGGAGATGATGGAAAAAAGCAGCATGGGGACGCTGGCGAAAATCGTAAGGACCAGAAGCCAGACACGAAAGCCGATGCGGGCGGATTCATTCTTTTCCATTCGGGCATCCTCGTCGATCCGGGATCGTAAGGGTGCGGCAGATAAACAACATAGCCCAACATTCGTGCGAAGGACAACCCCAAGCCGTCGTGGATCAATATATTATTACCGGCACACGCCGGCCGCGCCGGCGAGAAAGGACGCCGCCCGGCGCGCCACGGCGGGCGCATAGAGCATGGCCACGTGGGATACCGGCGGGCAGGCCTCCTCGACCCAGCCCGCGCGCCCAACCACCAGTCCGGAAAGCGGCATCACCATGTTGTCCACCGGCGAGGCCAGGGACAACAGCGCCGCATCCGGAGGATCGGCCCAGGCCGCGATCGTCTGGAAAAGCGGACTTTCGGGAACGAGCCCGCGCCCCAGCCGGCCGAGGGCCAGCACGGCCAGGGCGCTTCCCCGGTGCGGCGCGCCCAACGTGACAGCGGCCCTGGTCCGCCGGGCGATGTCGGGCTCGGCCATGAGCCGCCGGGCCATAAGACCGCCCAGGCTGTGCCCCAAAAAGAGAAGCGGCCCCTCCCCGGGCGCTTCCCGGCGTACCCGGGCAAGCAGTTCCTTTGCCGTTGTCTCGAAATCGGTTCCCAAACTCCGGTAGGACAGGCACAGCGCGCGCCGAAGGCCATACCGGGCCAACACGGGTCGCAGGAGGAGAAAGGCGGCGGCGTTGTGGTAGAGCCCGTGCAGACAGACGACGGTCGGCGCGTCCGGGTCGCTGGCCGGTCTCGGCGCGCGGCCCACAAGCGGCCCCAGGGGATAGGTCAGGATCATGACGCACTGGCTGACCATGCCGGTGGCGAGGCCGTAAAGACGACAGGCGACGCGGCGATGCCGGCACGGGCGCGACAGGAATTCGGGCGCGCCGGGGCGGGCGGCCGCGCACAGGGAAAATACCGTGGTCAGCCCGGTTACGGCGGCGGATACGAGGAAGACAACGACGAAAAGCCAAACGACAAGCGTCACGGCAGCGCCTCCGGCAGCGGTTACATGATGTTTCCAGCCTACCGGAATCGCAACTAAAATGCACCTGGGTCGTTTTTTTTCGAAAAAACTTGTTGACGGCGGGGCGGGGTCTGCGTAGATACCGTGTCTCGCCGGGCGGGCGGGTAGCTCAGCTGGGAGAGCATCGGCCTTACAAGCCGAGGGTCACAGGTTCGAGTCCTGTTCCGCCTACCAGAGACCATGCGGGGTCGTAGTTAAGTTGGTTATAACGCCGGCCTGTCACGCCGGAGGGCGCGAGTTCGAGTCTCGTCGGCCCCGCCAGACACAAGAGTGGTCGCGACCACTTCAGAAGGCCTCAGGGAACGCATCCCTGAGGTCTTTTACTTTGGCGCGCTCACAAGTCCTCTGCGACGTTCAGCCGTCGCGACTGGAGCGACGCGCCTTTTGCCCGCATGCGCCCCTTAAGCCGCGCGTCTTTGGCCGCTCCGCGCATCCGCCGCGTTGACAGCGCCACGCAACAGGCATAGCGATCATTTCTTTCCCTATTCCGGGCCGAAGGCGCATTCCCGCGAGAAAGGCCCTCATGCGAGGTTTTTCCCGTGGAGTGGCTTCTTGTCGCGGTCGCCTTGTATATCGCAAGCGGTCTTCTTGCCCTGGCCTTGCGCCAAAGGGCTCATGCCGTCGGCGCGGCGGGCGCGGTTCTGGGTTGTCTGGCCGCCCTGGCCGCCGTGCTGTCCGGTCCCTTCAACAGTTTCCTCGCCATGCGCCTGTCCTGGGGCCTGCCCATGGGCGCGTTTTCACTGGGGCTCGATCCGGTCAGCCGGCTTTTCCTGCTGCCGGTATGCGCGCTCGGCGCGATCTGCGCCGTCTCCGGCGCGGCCGCCCTGTCCGGGGAGCATGGCGGCGCGTCCCGTTCCGGCGCCCACTGGTTTTTCTACAACCTGCTTCTGGCCGGCCTCGTCCTGGTCATGACCGCCCGGGACGCCGTCTGCTTTCTTCTGGCCTGGGAGATCATGTCCCTGGCCCCGTTTTTCCTTATCGCCCACCACGACGAAGAACCTGCGGTGCGCGAGGCTTCCTGGATCTACCTCGTGGCCGCCCACCTGGGCGCGGTCTGCGTCATCGCCTTTTTCACGCTGCTGTGGGCCGCCACGGGCGCGACGGGATTCGCGGCCATCCGCCTGTCCCTGTCCCACGGCGGACTTGCCGCGCCGGCCGTCCTTTTCGTGCTGGCCCTGGTCGGATTCGGGGCCAAGGCCGGTTTCGTTCCTTTCCATGTCTGGCTGCCCGAAGCCCATCCGGCCGCGCCGAGCCATGTTTCGGCCGTGCTGTCCGGGGCCATGATCAACGCCGGGCTTTACGGCCTGTGGCGCGCCCTGGAACTTATCGGCCCGGGCGCGTCCTGGCAGGGCTGGGTCCTCGTCGCCCTGGGGCTCGCCACCGCCCTTGCCGGCATCCTCCAGGCCCTGGCCCAGGGCAACCTCAAGCGGCTGCTCGCCTATTCCAGCGTGGAAAACATGGGCATCATCCTGCTCGGGCTCGGCATCGGCCGCGTGGGCGAGCAAGCCGGCGCGCCCGCCGTGGCCGTGCTGGGGCTGGCCGGGGCGCTGCTCCACATGCTCAACCACGCGGCATTCAAGGGAACGCTCTTTCTATGCGCCGGCGAGGTGCTCCACGGCGTCGGCAGCGTGCGCCTGAGCCACCTCGGCGGCCTCGGCAAACGCATGCCGTTCGTTGGCGCGGCTTTCGCCCTGGCCGCCGCCGGCATCGCGGGACTCCCGCCCCTGGCCGGTTTCGCCGGCGAGCTGACCCTGGCCATGGCCATGTTTCACGGCCTCGATCTGCCGGGATTGCTGCCCCGGGCCGGATTTTCCGCCGCCATGGCCGCTTTGGCCGCCGTGGGCGGATTCGCCCTGGCCGCCCTGGCCAAGGCCGACGGCCTGACCTTTCTCGGCGAGCCCCGCACCCCGGCGGCGGCGACGGCCCATGCCCCGGGAGCGCGCGCCCTGGTCCCGGTCATCGCCCTGGCCGCCTGCTGCGTGGGCGCGGCCGTGACCGCGCCCTGGCTTTTTCACCTTGCCGCCCAGGCCGCCCTCACCTTTCCCGGCCTCGAACCCGGTCCGGCCCGGAAGGCCGCGGCCGACGCCCTGGGCATGCAGTGGGGCGTCCTGGCCGTCCTGGGCGGATTCGCCGTCCTGGTCCTGGCCATCCTTCTCGTGCGAAACCGGCTGCTCGCCGCCGCCGGCACGCGTCGCGAACCGACCTGGGGCTGCGGCTACCTGGCTCCCACCGCCCGCATCCAGTACGGCGCGGCCTCGTTCGTCGAACCGGCGGCCAGAATCCTGTCCGGCCCCATGGGCCAAAAAAGCCGCCTGGACATGGCCCCCGGCTGGTTTCCGGCCCGGGCCCGGCTGACGGTCGCGGCCCCGGACCGGCTCAAGACCACAGTCTTCTCCCCGGCCTTCGAGTGGACCGCCCGGATATGCGACAGCCTCAAAGTGGTGCAGCACGGCCGGGTCCACCTTTACATCCTCTACATCCTGGCCACGGTGGTTCTGCTTCTGGCCTGGAAACTCTAGCCATGCAGTCCTTCATCCATCCCATCCTGGCCCTGTTCCTGGCCCCCCTGCTCCTTGGCGTCATCAACCGCGTCAAGGCCCGCTTCGCCGGACGGCAGGGACGGCCGCTGCTCCAGACCTATTTCGATCTAGGGCGGCTTTTGCGCAAAGGCGCGGTCATAAGCCGCACCGCTTCGTGGCTGTTCGTCGCCGGCCCCACCGTGTCCCTTGCCGCCGTGGCCTGCGCCCTGGCCCTGGTCCCGGCCGGGGGGGAGCCCGCGCCCGTGCGGTTTGCCGGGGACTTCATGCTCATGGCCTACCTGCTCGGGCTTTCCCGGCTGGCCCTGGTGCTGGCCGCCTTGGACACGGGCTCGAGCTTCGAGGGCATGGGCGCCAGCCGCGAAGCCGTCTTTTCCGCCCTGGCCGAGCCGGTGCTCTTCTTGTGTTTCCTGTGCCTGGCCAGCCAGACCGACGGCCTGTCGCTTTCGGCCATGCTCGTCGGGCCGGGCCGGGCCTTCGCGCCCGAGGAATTTTTCGTGCCGGCCGTGCTCTTCGTGCTGCTGCTGGCGGAAAACTCCCGCCTGCCGGTGGACGACCCCAACACCCACCTGGAGCTGACCATGATCCACGAGGTCATGGTCCTCGACCACAGCGGCCCGGACATGGCCGCCATCGTCTACGGGGCGGCGCTTAAGCTCTGGCTCTTTTGCGCCCTGGTCGTCGGCTGTCTGGTGCCATTGGCCGGCCTGCCGCCGCTGGCCGCCTGGGGAGGATGGCTCGTCGCCATGCTGGTCACGGCGGCCGTCGTCGGCGTGGTGGAGTCGATCATGGCCCGGCTGCGGCTTGTGCGCGTGCCGCGCCTTCTCGGCGGGGCCGGGGCCTTGGCCGCCCTGTCCCTGGTCCTGACGCTCTGGAGGTAGGCGCGTGGAGCTTTTCGAATCCGTCCTGGTGGCCCTGCTGTGCTGCAACCTGGCCTATCTGGCCATTTCGCGGCTGCGGGTGCTGATCCGCCTGACCGCCATCCAGGGGGCGCTTTTGGCGGCCGTGCCGCTCCTTTTCACCGGCCCGGCCGCCCATGGCCACGCCCTGGCCCTGTCCTTCGCCGTCTTCGCCATCAAGGGCGTGGGCTTTCCGGCGCTTTTGGCCCGCACGCTTTCCCGTCTGGAGGTCAACCCGGTGGTGGAGCCGACCATCGGCTTCCACCTGTCGCTGGTGGCCGGGGTGGCCGGGCTGCTCTTTTCCCTCTGGCTGGAAACGCGCCTGCCCTTCCCGCCGGGGCTTTTCCCGCCGCTTCTTTTCCCCACGGCCCTGACCACCATCTTCGCCGGCCTGACCCTGGTCGTGGCCCGCAAAAAGGCCCTGACCCAGGTCATCGGCTACCTGGGCATGGAAAACGGCATCTTCCTTTTGGGCACGCCCCTTTCCGGCCAGGGATCGGTCTGGCTGGAGCTGTCCGTGCTCCTCGACATCTTCGTGGCCGTCTTTGTCATGGGCATCGCCATCCACCACATCAACAAGACCTTCGAGTCCATCGACGTCGGACGGTTTTGCAGCCTGCGGGACTGATCCTCTATGCTCGACGCCCTGCTTCTCGTCCCGATCCTGGCCGCCGCCTTGTCCCTGGCCCTGCCCGCCGACCGGCCCCGCCGGGCCGTGCTGGTCATCGCGGCCATGCTCCACACCGCCCTCGTCGCGGCCACCTTCGCCCATCCGCCGGCTCCGGCCTTTGGCGGGCTGTTGGAACTCGACGCGCCCGGACAGCTGTTCCTGACCCTGGCCAGCCTGCTGTTTCTCGCCGCCGCCATCTACGCCACCGGCTACCTGCGCGCCGAAGGCGGCGGGACCAAGCGCGATTTCCAGGACGGGGCCGTGTTTCAAAACGCCCCGGAGCGCATCTTCACCGCCTGCCTGTGCCTGTTTCTGGCCTCCATGACGCTGGTCGCGACCACGCGCAACCTGTCCGTGCTCTGGGTCGGCATCGAAGCCACCACCCTTTCGAGCGCGCCGCTGATCTATTTCCACCGCCATCGCCGCTCCCTGGAAGCGACCTGGAAATACCTGCTCATCTGTTCGGTGGGCATCGCCCTGGCCCTACTCGGCAACATCCTTTTTTCCGTGGCCTTCTACAACCCGGCCAGTCCGCTCCCCTCCATGGACGTCGCCGCCATGCTGCCCCGGGCGGCCATGGCCGGCAAACCCTGGCTCAAGGCGGCCTTTATTTTCCTGCTCGTCGGCTACGGCACCAAGATGGGGCTGGCCCCCATGCACAACTGGCTGCCCGACGCCCACAGCCAGTCGCCGTCGCTCGTTTCGGCGCTTCTCTCCGGAGCCCTTTTAAACTGCGCCTTTCTCGGCATCCTGCGCGCCCACCAGGTTCTCGGCGCGGCCGGCATCGCCGATTTCAGCGGCGGGCTGCTGGTCCTTTTCGGTCTGCTTTCCATGGGCGTGGCCGCCGTCTTCATCGTCGGCCAGGGCGACTACAAACGCCTGCTCGCCTATTCCAGCGTCGAGCACATGGGTATCCTGGCCCTCGGCGTCGGCATCGGCGGCGGGGCGGTCTTCGGGGCCATGCTCCACGCCGCCTGCCATTCCCTGACCAAGGGCGCGCTCTTTCTCGTTTCGGGAAATATCCTGGCCCTGTACCACACGCGGTCCTGCCACGACGCCCGGGGCCTCGCCCGGGCCCTGCCCGTGACGGGCGCGATGTGGCTGGCCGGCTTCCTGGCCATCTGCGGCTCGCCGCCCTTCGGCCTCTTCGTCAGCGAACTGCTGATCCTGCGGGCCATGTTCGCCGCCGGGGCCATTGCCGCCGCCGTAGGCTACCTGGTTTTTCTGGCGGTCATTTTCGTCGGCATGTCCGTGACGGTCCTGCGCATGGTCCAGGGACCGGTGCCGCCGGCCGTCCGTCCGCCGGTTTCGGAACCGGTGGTATCCTGGGGGCCGCCTTTCGCCCTGCTGGCCCTGGTCCTTGTGCTGGGCCTTTTCCTGCCCGCGCCCTTGCAGGCCTTTCTTTCCCGGGTGGCCGGGGCCATCGGAGGCTGACGCCATGGAATTTTCCCATACCCAAAGCCTGCCCCTGGCCGACATTCCCCTGCTGTCGCTCGGCGATTTCCGCCAGCGGATTCTCGACCGCGTGGCCGACGGCTGGCGGGTGATGGCCCTTTTCGGCCTGCCCGGCAAAGGCGGCGTGGGACTTATCGCCCTGACCGGACGCGACCACGACGGCAAGCTCGCCGTCTTTCGCGCCGGCCCCGTTACCGCCTACCCGTCGCTCACCCCCGAGTGCCCGCAGTGCCACCTTTTCGAGCGCGAGCTTTTCGAGCAGTGGGAAATCCGGCCCGAGGGCCATCCCTGGCTCAAACCCGTGCGCTTCGCCCCGTCCTTTCCCCATCCCGACGGACCGCGTCCAAGGCCGGGCATCACCGACTTTTTCAAGGTCCAGGGCGAGGAGGCCCACGAGGTGGCCGTGGGCCCGGTCCACGCCGGCATCATCGAGCCCGGCCATTTCCGGTTCCAGTGCGCGGGCGAAAACGTCCTGCACTTGGAAATAAGCCTCGGCTACCAGCATAGGGGCGTCGAGCGCCTGCTGGTCGGCGGCCCTGACATCCGCACGCCCCATCTCGTGGAGACGGTAGCCGGCGACACCACTATCGGGCACGCCCTGGCCCATGCCGCCGTGGTGGAGAGCCTGACCGGCCGGGACGCCACGCCGCGCGGCCGCTGGATCGCCCGCCTGGCCCTGGAGCTCGAACGTCTGGCCAACCATACCGGCGACCTGGGCGCCCTTTCCGGCGACGTGGGCTTTTTGCCCACCATGTCCTACTGCGGCCGCATCCGGGGCGATTTTCTCAACATGACCGCGCTTTTTTGCGGCAACCGCTTCGGCCGGGGCATCGTGCGCCCGGGCGGGGCGGCCGTCGACCTCGACGAGGAGGCGCGCGTGGAACTGGCCAAGCGCCTGGAGGCCGGCCGCCGGGCCGCCTTCGGGGCCTGCGAACTGCTCTTCGCCTCGTCCACGGTCCTGGCCCGGTTCGAGGGCACGGGACGGCTGACGGCGACGACGGCCCAGGAGCTGGGGCTGGTCGGTCCCCCCGCCCGGGCCTGTGGCCTGTCCCGGGACGCAAGGCGCACCTTCCCCCTGCCCGGGACCGATCCCAAGGACATCCCGCTGTCGCTGCACGATTTCGGCGACGTCTACGCCCGGGCCCTGGTGCGCCGGCTGGAGCTGGAAACGTCCCTGGATTTTCTGGACAAGGCCCTGGCCGATCCGCCCACAGGCCCCGTGGGCCGGCCCATGCCGGACGGGCTGCCGCCGGACCGTCTGGCTGTCGGCATCGTCGAGGGCTGGCGCGGCGAGGTGCACCATGTGGCCGTGACCGGCCCGGACGGCCGTTTCGCCGCCTACAAGATCATCGACCCGTCCTATCACAACTGGTTCGGGCTGGCTGTGGCCCTGCGGGGACAGCAGATTTCGGATTTTCCCCTGTGCAACAAGAGCTTCAATCTGTCGTACTGCGGACACGACCTCTAGGAACGCGCCCATGTTTCGCATTCTGCTCGAACGCCTGCAACAGGGCCGGCGCACCGTCGCCTTCCCCAAAAGCCTGCCCCCGCTGCCGCCCCGCTACCGGGGACGGCCCGAGCTGGTCGACGGCCCCTGCGTTTCGGACTGCAAGGCCGTCTGCGCCGGGCTGTGCCCCACCGGAGCGCTCGGCTTCGACCACGACGGCCTGTACCTCGACCTCGGCCGCTGCATCCTGTGCGGGGCCTGCGCGGCCTGTCCGGGCGGCCGGGTGCGCTTCACCGGCGACCACCGCCTGGCTTCCACCAGCCGGGAAGGGCTGATTCTGCGCCCGGGGACCAAGCCCGAGGTCAGGCCCCTGGAGCCCGCCAGACGCAAGCTCTTCGCCCGGTCGCTCAAGCTGCGGCAGGTAAGCGCCGGCGGCTGCAACGCCTGCGAGGCGGACATCAACGTGCTCGGCACGGTGGTCTACGACCTCGGTCGCTTCGGCATCGATTTCGTGGCTTCGCCCCGCCACGCCGACGGCGTGGCCGTGACCGGCCCGGTGACGGAAAACATGTATCAAGCGACCCGCGACACCTTCGACGCCGTGCCGGACCCGAGGCTCGCCATAGCGGTCGGGGCCTGCGCCATCTCGGGCGGAATCTTCGCGGCCAGCGCCGAGACCCGCGGCGGCGCGCCGGGTGTTATGCCCGTGGACCTCTACGTCCCGGGCTGTCCGCCCCATCCGCTGACCATCCTGGACGGGCTGCTGCGCCTGCTCGGGGTCCCGACGCCGTAACGGCGCTACCGCCCCGCCGCCTCGCGCATCCAGGCCCCGATGCGCGAAACGGGCACGTCGCGCAGCATGGCCGCAAGGCAGGCGGCGTGGCTGTAATGGTGCACCAGCCCGGCCGAGGGCAGGGCCGCCTTTTTCCCCGTGCGGCGAAGGGCCATGTTGACCGCCACTTCGTCGGTCACCAGCGTGCCCTTTATGGCCTGGGTGGGGAACGGCCCGATGGCCTCCAGGGCCTTGCGGTCGTAGAGCACGCAGTGGATGATGAGGCTCGCGGAATAGAAGTAGGCGTCGTTGGCGAAGCGGGCGTACTTCCCCATCAGGTCCCGCGTCAGCACCGCCTCCCACACCATCCGGTGGTAGACCGGGTCGTCGTAGACCCGGCTCGCGGCACAGCGCTCCACGATATCGGGAAAATGCGCCCGGAAAAAAGCCCCGAGGCACCGTTTGCCCGTGGTGCTCACCGGCGTCGGGCAGGCGACGAGCAGCACCCCCGGATTTTCGGCGTGCATCCGCTGCGCCGCCAGCAGATGCTCCAGCCAGTGCTCCGTCACAAAGACGTCCTCGTCGATTTTCACCACGCCGTCATCCGCATGTCTGGCCAGGATGGCGTTTTGCGCATCCATGACCGCCGGCACCAGCCCCGCGGGCAGGCAGGGAATCACCCGGACATGGGCATGGCGCGCGGCAAAGGCGGCGATGCTCGCCTCGTGCTCGGGCGAAACGGCATTGGCCAAGACATAGACGGCCGTAAAACGCTCCAGCCGGGTGAAGCGCTCCAGGCACCAGACACACAGGTCGAAACAGTCCCTGCGGTGCGAGGTGAGGATCATGAGCGCCGGCTTGCGCGTGCGCTCCCTGGGGGTGGTCGGATCCAAGAAAGCTCCCGTTGCGAACGATTTGGCGGGCGGGTCGCGCCCGGGTCCGGCCGGCCGGCGAAACCTTCCGGGCGCGCGCCGCGCCCAACCGAGTATGGCTCCTCCCGCTCCCCGGAGCAACATCGTCGCGTCCATCGGCCGATCGCGAGCCGCGAGCCTCCGGTTTGAGGCGGTCTCGACCGTCGGAAACGGTAGACTGGTAACCGAAACCACGTCCGGAACGACTTCCTGGCAACAAGACGGATATTGCAAATCATTTGCGCAGCAAGGCACTGTCCTGGCAAAACGATGCTTCCATCCTCTCAAAAAAGAAACCCGCAACAGCGCGATATATGGGTGCGGCATGCCCCACGCGCCCGCCCTCGCCTGATGGAAAACAAGTCCGGACGCACCGTCACCCCCTCGTTTTACGGACACGCTTGGGGCGTGTCCTCCAGGAGATCCATGCCGCCCGCCGGCGTTTGCATCATCAGCCCGGACATCATTGACCTCGCCGTCATGGCCGGGGTCCTGTCGGGCAAGTACCCCGTGGTCGCGGCCCGCGACTACGAGGAGGCCCTGCGTCTCATGGGGAGCAGGCGAATCTGCCGCCTGGCCTACTACGAGGTGGGCGAGGACGCGGATGCCGCCGTGGCCGACATGTACGCCCTGAGCCGGCGCGGCATGGAAGTCGTCGCGCTTTTCCATCCGCCCTGCCCGACCGTGGTGCGACAGGCCACGGCCAAGGGCCGTATCCAGGGACTTTGCCCGCTGCCGATCCTGCCGGAGTCGCTCCTGGCCCAGACCCGCGAGACGCTTTGCCGCATTCCTCCCGCCCCCACGCCCCACAATCAGGAACCCTGCATCCTGACCCAGGAAGAAATCGATTTCCTGCGCGACCCGATCGTGCTGTCGCCAAGATTTGAGGAGTAGGGCAAGAATGCGAGAGGGGAACCCTTTTTGAAAAAAGGGTTCCCCTCTCGCGCTCTCCCCTCCCCAAAACTTCTACCGGTTACAGACGCGGTAACGATAACACTCTGTAACCGCTAAAAGTCTTTGGAAAGGGGGTCCGGGGGGAAACTTTTCTACAGAAAAGTTTCCCCCCGGCTCCTTTACGCAGGTGTATATCGCGTGGGGTCGGGGATGCCGGCCTCGGCGAAGCCTTTCTTGCGCAGCAGGCAGCTGTCGCAGCGTCCGCAGGCAAGCCCCGAAGGATCGGGGTCGTAGCAGGAGTGGGTGAGCCCGTAATCCACGCCGAGCCGCGTGCCCAGGCGCACGATGTCGGCCTTGGTCAGGTGCAGCAGCGGCGTGTGGATGCTGATGCGCAGGTGTCCCTCCACCGCCTCCTTGACCGCCAGGTTGGCCATGGCCTCGAAGGCGGCCACGAACTGCGGCCGGCAATCGGGATAGCCGGAATAATCCAGGGCGTTGACGCCGATGTAGATGTCCTGCGCGCCGAGCACCTCGGCCCAGCCAAGGGCCATGGAGAGAAAGATGGTATTGCGCGCCGGCACGTAGGTGACCGGGATTTCCGCCTCCATGGCGGCCACGTCGCGGTCCTTGGGCACGGCGATGTCGGCCGTGAGCGCCGAGCCGCCGATGGCTCCGAGCGGCAGGGGCAAGACGAGATGGGCGGCGACGTTCATGGCCGCGGCCACGCGTTTTGCCGCCTGAAGCTCCACCTCGTGGCGCTGGCCGTAGGCAAAGCTCAGGGCGCAGGGCGCAAAGCCCTCCTCGCGGGCCACGGCCAGGCAGGTCGTGGAATCGAGCCCGCCCGAAAAAAGCACCACCGCCTTTTTTTCCGGCGTCGTCATATCACGTTCCTCATACGCCCCGGGCGTCGGGGCTCCAGATGTATTTGTGCAATTGCAAGGCCAGCCTCGCCCGGGACGCGTCGGCCACCATCCAGGCGGCCAGTTCGGCGGGATCGAGCCGGCCGGCAACGGGTGAAAAATGAACGGCATTGCCGGCCGGCACGCGGCGGACCACATCCCTGGCGAAAAGGTAATCCTCCCGCCCGGCCAACACGAACTTGACCTCGTCGCGGGGCCGCAGCCGGTCCAGGTTGGCGTAGTCGTTTTTCCCTTCCATGCCGCTGCCCGGGCATTTGACGTCCATGACCGCGATCACCCGGGGATCGAGAACACCGATGTCCAGGCTGCCGTTGGTCTCGACCAGCACGGTCGCCCCGGCATCGGCCAAAGAGGCGGCAAGCGCGGGTGCGAGTGGCTCCAAAAGCGGCTCCCCACCGGTCAGCTCCACGAGCGGCAGCCCGAGGGCCAGAAGCTTTTGTCGCGCCTCGTCCAGGGACATGGCCGTAAACGATGCGGACGCGTAGCGCGTGTCGCACCAGGAACAGTCCAGATTGCAGCCGGACAGGCGCAAGAAGGCGCAGGGGTAGCCGGCATAACTCGACTCGCCCTGGATGCTGGCGAAAATCTCGTGAACCCTCAGCATCAGGCGTCTTCCGTATAGCTGGCGACAAGCCCTTTGCTTTCCTCCACCGTCACCCGCGAAAGACGCACCCGGCCGTCTTCCAGCCGGGGGCGCACCTCGCCGAATATCCAGGCCGCGATGACCTCGGCCGTGGGCGGCGAAAGCTCGGGAATGTCGTTTAAGCAGGCGTGATCGAGCCGGGCGAAGGCCGCGTCCAACGCGGCGCGCACGGTCAGGAAATCGGCCACCATGCCGTCCTTGAGGCTTGTCGCGACAAGGTGGAGCGTGACCGCGAAGTTGTGGCCGTGCATGGCGGCGCAGGGCCCGGGATGGCCGGGGAGCCTGTGGGCCGCGCTGAAGGAACCGGAAACGGTGATGGCGTAGATACCGGGCATGGACGTTCTCCCCCAAGGCGTTGAACATGAAGGGCAGGCACGGTAGGAAGGCCTTCTTTCCCTGTCAATCCCACGATGACAACCACGGCCCGACCCGGGCCGTCAAGGAGCCCTTCATGCCCACACCGAAAGACGACGTCAGCCAGCTTAAAACCTTGGGCCAGGGGGCCACGCGCTATCCCCGCACCGTCACCCCGTCCCTGCTGGAGACATTTCCCAACGCCTACCCCGACCGGCGCTACGAGGTGACCTTTTCCAGCGAGGAATTCACGAGTCTGTGCCCCAAGACCGGCCAGCCCGATTTCGGCCGCATCAGTATCCGCTACGTGCCGGGGGCGCGCTGCATCGAGTCGAAATCCCTCAAGCTCTACCTGTTCAGCTACCGCGACGAGGGCACCTTCATGGAGACGCTGACCAACCGCATTCTGGACGACCTGGTGGCGGCCTGCGATCCGGTCGAGATGGAGGTCACGGGCGAATTCGCCGCCAGGGGCGGCATCACGATCACGGTCGCGGCCCACCACGTCCGGAAATGACCTCCCGCCGGCCGGCTCTCAGGACTTGCCCCGGCCGGCCAGCCACGCCCGCCACAAAAGCGGCCGCGCCCCGGGATTGGCCCTGGCGTAGTCGTAGAAACGGCGCCAAAAGGCCACCGTCACCGGCCCCGGCAGGTTGGCGGCCAGGACGCCTAACTCGCCTGGGGAAAATTCGGCGCTACCGGAAATACGCAGCCCGTCCAATCCGACCTGGGACGGCGCGGCTCCCTCCTCCGGGCGCAATGGAAAGGCGCAGGTGCGGAAATGACGCGGCAGGATTTTCCCGGCCGGCGCGTCCAGGCTGAGCACCGCCCTGGGCGCGTCCTCGGCCGCCCGGACCGGGGCGGCGCAGGCGAGAACAAGGGCCAACAGGAAGGAAAAACGGCTTCTCATGGTGCCTCGATACCCCGTATCGGCACGGCTGCAAAGTGTGCGTCTCCCTCTGGCACAAAACCTGCTAGGCAAAAAGAACCATCAGGGAGGATGAGCATGTTCGCACCAAGCATCCAGTTGGAATACGTCAGCTTTTACATTCCTGACGAAGACGTGTGGCGCGAGGAGACCGTCAAGGTTCCGTCCAGCACCGAAAACGGCCAGGACTCCAAATGCATGGACGAAGATTTCGAGGACTTCTGCCGGCGTTCGATCCTATAAAGCCTTACGGCTGGCCCTCCGCCCTGCCTTGGCAGTGCCGGCGGCTGCGGTTACAAGACGAAAAAACGCATCCGGCCTAACCCGGACGCGTCCGCAACGTCGCCAAACGGAGGACCCATGAAACGCCTGCTTTGCCTGCTGGCCCTTTTGGCCTTTGTCGTGACGGCCATGGGCTGTCCGCCCCCGCGCCGCCACCACCACCCGCTGCCGCCACCACCGCCGGGCGCGGCCCTGCCCCATCCCGGCCCGGGGCACCCCGGCCCGCCGCATCCTTAAAGACTTTTTGAAGAGTGAACCGGGGGAAACTTTTCTGAAGAAAAGTTTCCCCCGGACCCCCTTTCAAAAGACTTTTAACGATAACAGCTTGTCACCGTAAGAAGTTTTTTGGAGGGGAGAGCGCGAGAGGGGGACCCTTTTTTCAAAAAGGGTCCCCCTCTCGCACCTCTTCTCCCTCAATAATTCCCATTCCCATAACGCGGCAGCGTCAGCTCGCGCTCGGTAAGGAGCCGCGCGGCCAGTTCGCCGCAGTAGCCGCATTCCCGGCACTGGTGGCGGCAGCCGTTGGTGCGGTCGAAGAAGTCCCCGGGCAAGGCGTCGTTTTGCAAAAGAAACCGGCCCGACAGAACCTCCTGGGTATCGAGCAGCCACAACAGGTTTCCGTCGAAGCGGCCTTCCAGATAGGCGCGCACGATAGCGGCCAGATCGACCGCCGGCCGGGTGCGGCCGCAAATCTTCAGGCAATCGACCGCGCCCTCCAGCCGCCGCGCGTCTTCCGGCCGTAAAAACGGCGAGGCGAGCAGGCGCTCCGGGTGATCGAAAAAAGCGCGCAGGCAGCCGATATCACGGTTAAGGTCCGGGCCTGCCGGGCAGGAAGCCAGGCGTGACAAGGCGATGTGGGCGTCGTGGGCGTTCTTGTACGGACAGGCGAACAGGCAGCCTTCGTTGGCCATAAGCCCGATGCGAAGACCAGGATAGCGCTGCTTCGCCTCTCCGGCCACATCGGCCAGGCGCGCCGCGTCGCGGTTGATATCCCGGTCGAGGATCACCGATTCGGCTGGGCGAAAATGGGTGTCCGCGGCGGCGTCGAGCACCGAGGCCAGCCGTTCGATCCGGTCCAGGCGGAAGTTGATGCTCGGAACGGCGGTGAGCATCCCGGCCACCTCCGGGGACATGTCGGACAAGGCCGCAAGCAGGTACTGGTCGGCGTAGACGATGCCCGTGATGGCTTCGGCCGCGAGATACCCTTCCAGCAGCATGACCAGATCGCGCAGCCCGTCGCCGACGAGCAGTTCCGGCGCGTGGAAGCTGGCGTTTAAAAGCCCTAGGCGCGGCACGTCCGGCAGCGCCCGCAGTCCTTCGGCCAGCTCCTGCGGCGTGACCTCGCCCGTTCCGGGCAAGCGGGCGTCCGGCGTGTCCGGACCGAGACGAAAATAAACGGCGGAAATGGCCGGCGCGTTGGCCGCGAGCAAGGCCGCGTACGCCGGATCGGGCACAAAGGGGACCTCGAAACGCATGGGCACTCCTTCCGTGCCGCATACCCCGCCCCGGGCGCGACACTCTCGCTATAATGCGAACATCCGTTAACAGCGATGGAAAGAGCATAAGCAGGAAAATGCTGGAGGGGAACCCCCTTTGAAAAAGACGGCAGATCCTCTGGGGGCACCCCTTTCCTGAACCTTTTTAATTCTCATATGTTAGATCAATGACAATCCGTTCTCCCTTGAGGATCTTTGGAAGGAGGGGCCGGGGGATAAGCTTTCCGCAAGAAAGGTTTCCCCCGGCCGCCTCATAAGCCTTGCCTTTGTTCCATTCGGGCTTATTTTGCCTGTTTGCCGCGACGGCTTTTGGAGGCATGATGACCGAGGCTCCCCGTATCCACATTGAAGGCGCCCGCCAGCACAATCTCAAAAATCTTACGCTCGATATCCCCCGCGACAAGCTGGTGGTGGTGTGCGGCCCATCGGGGTCCGGCAAATCCACCCTGGCCTTCGACATCGTCTACGCCGAAGGCCAGCGGCGCTACGTGGAATCGCTTTCCGCCTACGCCCGGCAGTTTCTGCCCCAGATGGACAAGCCGCAGGTGGACAAGATCGAGGGGCTGTCCCCGGCCATCTCGCTGGAGCAGCAGACCGCCACGCGAAATCCCCGTTCCACCGTGGGCACGGTGACGGAGATTTACGACTTCCTGCGCGTGTTTTACGCGCGCCTGGGCAAGTCCCACTGCCCCAAGTGCGGCAAGCCCATCACCGCCCGCACGGCGGACGAGATCATAAACGACGTGCTGGCCTTTCCCGAGGGCTCGAAGATCCTGCTCCTGGCCCCCCTGGTCGAGCACCAGAAAGGCACCCATGCCGACCGCCTGAAAAAACTCAAGAGCCAGGGATTCGCCCGGGTGCGCATCGGCGGCGCGGTGGTGCCCCTCGAACCCCTGCCCGAGCTGGAAAAAAACAAGCGGCACAACATCGACCTGGTGGTGGACCGGCTGGTGGTGAAAGACGGCATCCGCTCGCGCCTGTCGGATTCGGTGGAGCTGGCCCTGGCCCAGGGCGACGGCCGTCTCGTCGTGGTCGACCACGAGGGCAAGACGGCCGACCGGGTCTTTTCCACAGCCTCGTCCTGCCCGGACTGCAAGATCAGCGTGCCCAAGCCCTCGCCCCAGCTTTTCTCCTTCAACAGCCCCCAGGGCGCTTGCCCGGCCTGCTCGGGCATCGGCGCGGTGGACTATTTCGAGCCGGCCCTGCTCGCCCCCAACAAGGGCCTGTCCCTGGCCACGGGCGGCATTTTGCCCTGGAAAAGCGAGCGCGCCCTGGCCCGTTACGCCCGCCGCCTGGAAAACCTGGGCGCGCGCCACGGATTCACCCTGGAAACGAAACTGGCCGACTTCTCCCCCGAAGCCCGGCAGGCGCTTTTCTACGGCGACAAGGAGTTCGGCTGGGACGGCGTGATCCATCTGCTGGAGCACGGCCAGTCCTTTGGTTCGGTCTGGCGCGACGAGCTGGCCCGCTTTCGCCAGTCCATGCCCTGCCCCACCTGCCAGGGCGCGCGGCTGCGGCCCGAATCGCTGGCCGTGCGGGTGGAGGAAAAAAATATCCACGAATTTTGTTCCATGCCCATCGACCGGGCGCTTTCGTGGCTGACGGACCTGCATTTCGCCGGCGCGGAGGCCCTGATCGCCGAACCGCTGCTCAAGGAGCTCACCCACCGCTTGAAGTTTCTCTCCGGCGTCGGGCTCGAGTACCTGTCGCTCTCGCGCAACATGGCCACGCTCTCCGGCGGCGAGGCCCAGCGCATCCGGCTCGCCGGCCAGCTCGGCTCGGGCCTCGTCGGCGTCACGTATGTCCTCGACGAACCGAGCATCGGGCTCCATCCCCGCGACAACGACCGGCTCCTCGGCACGCTGCGCCAGCTCCAAGGCCGCGGCAACACCGTGCTCGTGGTGGAGCACGACGAGGCCACCATCCGGAGTGCCGACCACGTCATCGAGCTTGGCCCGGGATCGGGACGCCTTGGCGGCGAGATCGTCTACCAGGGTTCCGTGGCCGGCATGCTGGCCGACAAAAAATCGCTTACCGGCAAGTACCTGCGTGGCGAGGCTGTGGCCCCCCGGCCCGAAACCCGTCGCCAGGGCGCGGACAAGCTCGTGCTTCGCGGAGTGACCACCAACAACTTGAAGGGGATCGACGCGGAAATCCCCCTGGGTTGCCTGGTGTGCGTCACCGGCGTTTCCGGCTCGGGCAAAAGCTCGCTGGTCATGGACACGCTCTACAAGCACCTGGCCCTGGCCAAGGGCATCAAGGTGGACGCGCCCGGGACCATCGCCGGCATCGAAGGGGCCGGGCTCGTCGAGAAAATCGTCAGCATCGACCAGACGCCCATCGGCCGCACGCCGCGATCCAACCCGGCCACCTACACCAAGGTTTTCGACGAAATCCGCGGGATCTTTTCCACCACCCCGGACGCCAAGCGGCGCGGCTTCAAGCCCGGCCGGTTCAGCTTCAACGTCAAGGGCGGACGCTGCGAGGCCTGCGGCGGCGACGGGCAGATCCGGGTGGAAATGCATTTTCTGCCGGATATCTACGTCACTTGCGAGGTCTGCGGCGGCCTGCGCTACAACCGCGAAACCCTCGACGTGCGCTACAAGGGGCTCAACATCGCCGAGGTGCTGGACCTGACCGTGCGCCAGGCGCGGGAGTTCTTCGAAAACTATCCGGTGCTCGACCGGCGGCTGGCCGTGCTCGAAGAGGTGGGGCTGGAATACCTGCGCCTGGGCCAGCCGGCCACCACCCTTTCCGGCGGCGAGGCCCAGCGCATCAAGATTTCGCGCGAACTCGGCAAGCGCAGCCTGCCCGGGGCGCTCTACATCCTCGACGAGCCGACCACGGGCCTGCACATGCAGGAGGTGGGCAAGCTGATCCTGGTGCTGCACAAGCTGGTGGACAAGGGCGCGAGCGTAGTGGTCATCGAGCACAACACCGACGTCGTGGCGGCGGCGGACCACGTCATCGACCTGGGTCCCGGCGGCGGCGAGGCCGGCGGACGCATCGTGGCCCAGGGCACGCCAGAGGAACTCATGGCCAACCCGGACTCGGTGACCGGCAGATTCCTGCCGGGAGGAAAATAAAAGACCTGGGGGGAAACCTTTCTGAAGAAAGGTTATCCCCCCCAGGCCCCCTTTCCAAAGACTTTTACCGGTGACGGCGTATTATCGCGAAGAGCCTGTCACCATTAAAAGTTTTTGGGAGGGGAGAGCGCGAGAGGGGAACCCTTTTTTCAAAAAGGGTTCCCCTCTCGCATCCTCTTTCCCCTTCCTAAACAAAATACTCCGGCGCTTTCCTGTCCTTGCAGTTGGTGGCCAGCCGCGTGGCGATGGCCTGTATGGACGCATCGGTCATCACCCGGGCTCCGGTCGGGCAGCCCTTCACGCAGGCGCAGCAGCGGATGCAGGCCGCCTTGTCCGTGACCACGCCGCTGTCTTCCAGGTGCACGCAGCCCACGGGGCAGGCCGTGACGCACTGGCCGCAGCGCTCGCATTCGTCGGCCACGGTCTCCGGGGCAAGGCCGCCCGTTGTCGCGCCATCCCGGTACGGCATGTTTCCCGGCACGATCAGCGGGTCCATGGCCGCAGTCCCCGGCGCGGCGGCCAGCTTGGCGGCCACGGCCTGGCCGAATTCCCGGGCCAGGCGCAGATCGGCCGCGTCCGGGCGTCCCACGGCAACCGGCGTGGCCGGGGTCGAGAAGGAATGTTCGCCAATGAACGCGCCGGCCCCGATCGGAAAAAAACCAAGCTCCACGGCCAGGTTGGACAGCTCCAAAAGCGCGTCCTCATAGGCCCTGTTGCCGTAGACAACGAACAACACGGCCGGGCCGCCCTTGCCCCGCAACGGACGCAGACGCCGCACCGCCTCGGCCGGCAGCCGGCCGGCATAGACCGGCGCGCCGATGACGGTCAGCACGCCGCTGTCGCAGACGCCCTGGGCCTGGGCCTTCGGCCGCGTCAGATCGACTCTTTCGGCCTCGGGCCAGCCAAGGCCCTGGGCAATGCCCTCCAGGACCTTCTGGGTGGTCCCGGTCGGCGAGAAAGAAAAAAACTTCGCCGCATCGATACGCATCGTTCCCTCCGCGCCTCCGTGACGCACCCGCCAGGCTGCCCAGCCCTCCGATCGGACCGGGCGCACCGCCCCGCCGGGTTACAGATCATCCTTGTCGTCCTTGTTGTCCTTGTCGATCTTTCCGGTCAGCCAATAGTCGATGGGATTGCTCTTGCCCGGATGGCGGTCCCGGTAGTTCTTGGCCCGTCTGTTGAAATACATCAGAATGACGAAGCCGAGGGCGATAAAGACGAGCAGGAAAGCGCCGTTGCTCATGAGGGCCTCCTGGATGATGGGACAGGTCGCGCGTGAGGCATCTGTTTGTCATTTTCTAGCGCAGCCCGCCCCCCCTGTACAGCCCGACGCCGGTTATGCGCCATACGGACGTAGCCGTCCTTTCCCAGAAGCCGGACGATCGCGCGCTTCCCCGGGCCATAGCGCCGTTTCCATTCCGCGCCGCATGGCCGCCAATCCCAGCCCTCCCCATATAAAACTCCTCCCTGCCGGGGAGACAACCCTCCATTCCCGTTCCATTGTGCTTTGTTGAAAACCTTATGCCGCCATGGCGGCATAGTAGGGAAAAAGCCTCAGCGGCACTTTAGGCTTTGACCTTCGAATGACTTCCGGTAATTCTAAGCCAACTCTTTGCTTAAAGAACTCTCCACTACGACAACAACGCCTATAGAACACACTATATATCAATAACACACGCTGCGTGAGGCCCCACGACATGTCCCCATAGTTTTTTTTGCTTTGCAACCGATAGGCATTGATATTCCCCGCTGCATATCCAAGGAGGTAGACCATGCGCCGCATCGGCATCAACGCCGTGTTGACCATCGCTGTCGTTATCTCGCTTTTTGCCGGCATCGCCGCATTGATCGTGTACGTCTCCATATCGACGTTCTCCATCTCGACAACATTGGAAAAAAACGCCCTTCAGCAGTCGGCGAAAAGCTCGGCCGATGTCCTCGGAATGTTTATCGAAAACATGAAGGATGCCGCTGAGAATCTCGCCACCCTCCCGACCATGACCGAGGCTTTAAACGGTTCTCCGGAACGCGCCCGCAATTTGTTTAAAATTTATATCAACAATTCCGATAGCCTGCACTCCGCCATACTCCTCGGAGCCGACGGCAAGCCCGTGGCCGGCGCGATCAAGGGCGGCAGCGCCCTGGCCGCCTCGTATGCCGACAGAGACTACTTCAAGGCCGTCATGGCGGGCCAGAAGGCTTTCGTGAGCAACAAGCTCATCAAGGGCAAGAGCAGCGGGGCCATGGTGTTCGTTGTGGCCCAGGCCGTGACGGATGCTGGCGGCAAGACCGTGGGCGTCATCATCCTGTGCCCGGATTGGCTGAAGTTCACCAAGAAATACATCGATCCCGTCCGATTCGGAAAAACCGGTTATGGATTCATCTATGACACCGAGGGCTATACCATCGCCCATGCCCTGGACAAATCACGGATTCTTTCCACGACGATCGATCGGACCCGGGGACAGCAGGCGGCGCGGCTCAAAAACGGCATCATCGATTACAAGTTCAAGGGCGAAACAAAGTACATGGCCGTGGCCGAGGTTCCCCAGACGGGCTGGACGGTCTGCATGTCCGCCGCGGAATCCGAGATGTCGAACCTGGCCGCCGGACAGCGCGACATTCTGCTCCTGGTCGGCGTGATCGTGCTGCTTGTCGTTGCGGCCGTCATCATCGTCTTCAACAAGCTGGTGGTGCTCTCGCCGTTGACGGCCATCGGCCGGTTCACCGAAAAGGTCGCGGGCGGCGACCTGACCGCGCGCCTCTCCTGTAACTTCAGGTTCGAGCTGGCCGAACTGGCGACAAACCTCGAGAGCATGGTGGCGGAGCTCAAAAACAAGCTCAGCTTCTCCGAGGGCGTCATGAAGGGCATCCCCACCCCCTGCGGCATCGTGGCCCCGGACTGCACCATGCTCTGGATCAACGAACAGATGTGTGGGCTGCTGGAGAAACCCAACGCGCCGGAAAGCTACAAAGGACAGCGCTCGGGCCAATTCTTCCTGAACGATGCGACCAAGGAAACCCGTTCGGACCGGGCCATCAGCGAACGCCGCGTCATCACCGCCCAAAGCGAATACACCACTCCGTCGGGCAAGAACCTGCATGTGAGCGTCATCACGACGCCGTTTTACGACATGGACGGCAACGTGCTCGGATCGATCTCGTTTTGGACCGACCAGACGGAAATCTACGAGCAACAGGAGCGCATCGCCGCCCAGAACGCGCTGATGGCCGACGCCGCGTCCAAGGCCGCCGTCACCTCGGACCGCATGGCCTCGGCCTCCCAGGAGCTTTCGGCCCAGATCGAACAGGCCAACCAGGGGGCCCAGGAACAAAACAACCGCGTCCAGGACACGGTCACGGCCGTGGAGGAGATGAACGCCACCATCCTGGAAGTGGCCAAAAACGCCGGCGATACCGCCCAGGACGCCCAGACGGCCAAAGACAAGGCCCGCGAAGGGGCCGATCTCGTGGTCAAGGTGGTCGCTGCCGTGGGCACGGTCAGCGACGCCTCGGCCAGGCTCAAAGCCAACATGCGCGAGCTTGGCGAGCAGGCCCACGGCATCGGCGCGGTGCTCGGCGTCATTTCCGACATCGCCGACCAGACGAACCTGCTCGCCCTCAATGCCGCCATCGAGGCCGCCCGGGCCGGCGAGGCCGGACGCGGCTTCGCCGTGGTCGCCGACGAGGTCAGGAAGCTGGCCGAAAAGACCATGCACGCGACCAAGGAGGTCGGCGAGGCCATCACCGGCATCCAGCAGGGCACCACCGAGACGGAACGCATGATGGACGAGGCGGCCGAAGCGGTCGGGCAGGCCACCGCCCTGGCCGAGAGCTCGGGCGCGGCGCTCACCGAGATCGTCTCCGTGGTCGAGGCCGCCGGCGATCAGGTCCGGGCCATCGCCACCGCCGCCGAGCAGCAATCGGCCACATCTGAGGAGATCAACCGCTCCATCGAGGCCATAAGCCGCATCGCCGCCGAAACCGCCGACGCCATGGGGCAATCCGCCCAGGCCGTTGCCGAAATGGCCGCCCAGGCCGAAAGCCTGAGCGCCCTGGTGGCGGAAATAAGCGGCAGCGGTCAAACCGCCGCCCTGCCCGAATAACGCGAAAAGGCGTCTCCAACGACGCGGTAACGCCCGCGCGGTCCGGCTCTTCCGGATCGCGCGGGCGTTTTTTTCACGAGCCAGACTGTCCCACGCGCGTGCTTCTTTCCGTGTCGTTAATCCATATACCGTTGTCACTATTGCCACAGTTTACTGTTTTCGGATACGTTTCTTTCGGTTTAGCAACAAACAACGAACCCTCTTCAGGAACGTGGCACCGAAGCCACACGGCTTTCATACCGGGAGGCACCCATGCGCAGGGGCAGCGTCAACACGGTTCTCACCTTGCTCGTGGCCGGCTTCGTGCTGGCCGCCATCCTCATCCTGGTGATCTATGTTTCCCGTTCCTCCTACCGCATGGCCACCGACCTCGAGCAGGGTTCCCTGATCCAGATGGCCAAGTCCTCGACCCGGACCCTGGAACTCTATCTCCAGGACGCGGCCGATGTGGCCAGGGCGCTGGCCACCCAGGACGCGGTGGTGGCCGGGCTGTCCGGCGATCCGAATCGAGCCAGGGAACGCTTCCACAACTATATCGAAAGCTACGGCAACTATTGGGCCATCTTCGCCTTCGACGACAAGGGCATGATCGTGGCCGGCTTCAACGCCGCCGGCAAGGACATGGCCGGCGGCAGCCGGGCCGACCGCAGCTATGTGCGGGGCGTGCTCGCCGGCAAGGATATGGTCTTCACCAACAAGGTCCTGAGCGCCCGCAGCGGCGAAACCCTTATCTTCGTCGTGGCCAAGGCCGTGCGCTCCAAGGACGGGAAACTCCTCGGCGGCGTGGCCGTGTGCCCCAAATGGAACTTCTTCACCAAGGACTTCATCGATCCCCTGCGCTTCGGGCATCGCGGCTACGGATTCGTCATCGACGCCTCGGGCGTCATCATCGCCCATGCCACCGACAAAAGCGTCCTGCTGAAAAACCTGTCGGACCAGCCCTTCATCCGGCAGGCCCTGGAGCAAAAAAACGGCCTCGTCTCTTACGAATGGAAAGGCGAACGCAAATACATGGCCGTAAGCCAGGTGCCGGCGACGGACTGGCTGGTGTGCATGACCGCCTACGAATCCGAGATGACGGCCCTGGCCACCAGCCAACGCAACATGCTGCTCGTCATCGGCGGGCTGGTCCTGGTGGCGGTGGTTGTCGGCATCACCCTGGCCAACCGGACCCTGGTGCTGCGGCCGCTTATGAAAGTGGAGCATTTCACGGAGGCGGTCACGGGGGGCGATCTTGGCGCGCGCCTGTCCGGGAAATTCCGGTTCGAGCTGGCCGGGCTGGCCCGAAATCTCGAACGCATGGTGGCGGAGCTGAAAAACAAGCTCGGCTTCGCCGAAGGCGTCCTCAACAGTTTGCCCCTCCCCTCCACCATTCTTGATGCGGATTGCAAAATCCTCTGGGTCAACCAGCATTCCTGCGACCTGTTGGAAAAAAAGGACACGCCGGCGTCTTACGTGGGCATGTCCTCAGGGCAGTTTATTCTGGGCGACAGCCAAAAAAGCCCGATCGTCGATAAAGCCGTCACAGAAAAAATCAAGATCGCCACAACCACGGACTTGGTCGCCCCTTCCGGAAAGACATATCACATCGCGGTGGACGCCTCGCCTATCTACGACATGGATGGGAACTTTCTTGGCGGCATGGTCTTTTGGACCGATATGACCGCCGTCAAACTCCAACAACAACAGATCGAAGCGCAAAATGCCGCCATCTCCGACGCCGCTTCCAGAGCGGCCGTCGCCTCGGACCGCATGGCCTCGGCCTCCCAGGAACTTTCGGCCCAGATCGAGCAGGCCAACCAGGGGGCCCAGGAACAAAACAACCGCGTCCAGGACACGGTCACGGCCGTGGAGGAAATGAACGCCACCATCCTGGAAGTGGCCAAAAACGCCGGCGACACCGCCCAGGGCGCCGAGACGACACGGGACAAGGCCCGCGAGGGGGCCGACCTTGTGGTCAAAGTGGTCGCCGCCGTGGGCACGGTCAGCGAGGCGGCGGCCAAGCTCAAGGCCAACATGCGCGGGCTTGGCGAACAGGCCCACGGCATCGGCGCGGTGCTCGGCGTCATCTCCGACATCGCCGACCAGACGAACCTGCTCGCCCTCAATGCCGCCATCGAGGCCGCCCGGGCCGGCGAGGCCGGACGCGGCTTCGCCGTGGTCGCCGACGAGGTCAGGAAGCTGGCCGAAAAGACCATGCACGCGACCAAGGAGGTCGGCGAGGCCATCACCGGCATCCAGCAGGGCACCACCGAGACGGAACGCATGATGGACGAGGCGGCCGAAGCGGTCGGGCAGGCCACCGCCCTGGCCGAACGCTCGGGCGCGGCGCTCACCGAAATCGTCTCCGTGGTCGAGACCGCCGGCGACCAGATCCGGGCCATCGCCACCGCCGCCGAACAACAGTCGGCCACATCGGAGGAGATCAACCGCTCCATCGAGGCCATAAGCCGCATCGCCGCCGAAACCGCCGACGCCATGGGGCAATCCGCCCAGGCCGTCGCCGAAATGGCCGCCCAGGCCGAAAGCCTGAGCGCCCTGGTGGCGGAAATAAGCGGCAGCGGCCAAACCGCCGCCCTGCCGGCCGCATCGCCCGCGCTTGCATGACGGACGCCGCCGCCGGGGACGTTCGCGTCCCCGGCGGCGGTTTGCTTTTTGCGGACATTGCGGCTAATTTTCCGCCTCTGGCTGCGGACGCGGCGCAGGCGGCAAGACGCCATCGCTCCCCCGCGCAAGGCGGATACGAGGTTGCGTCATCCCCCTGGCGCGCGCTCCGAAAAGCGGCCGTACACGAGGGCATCGAGCCCCGGCAAGACGTATCCCGCGCGGATGCGCCACCCCTTCCCGGGGCCGTCGGGGCCATCTTCCTTTTTCGTGCATCAAGGAGGCGCTGCATGCGCATACTGGTGGTCGGCTCGGGCGGACGCGAGCACGCCCTGGCCCGCACGCTTGTCAAAAGTCCCGATGTTTCGGCCGTCCTGGCCGCCCCGGGCAATGGCGGCACAGCCGCTGTCGGCGAAAACGTTCCGGTCGCCGACACGGATGTGCCCGGACTTGTGGCCCTGGCCAAGGATCGGGGCGTGGATTTCGTGGTGACCGGACCGGAAGCGCCGCTGGTGGCGGGGGTGCGGGAAGCCATGGAATCGGCCGGGGTGGCCTGCTTCGGGCCGGACGCCTACGCGGCCGGGCTCGAGGGCAGCAAAGCCTTTGCCAAGGAGGTCATGGCCGCCGCAGGCGTGCCCACCGCCGCCTATGAAACCTTCACCGACGCCAAGGCGGCCAGGGCCTACATCGAGGGGCTGGGCAAGCCGGTGGTGGTCAAGGCCGACGGCCTGGCCGCCGGCAAGGGCGTCACCGTGGCCCATGACCCGGCCGAGGCCCTTGCCGCCGTGGACGAGGCGCTGGTAAAGGGCGTCTTCGGCCAGGCCGGGGCCAAGGTGGTGGTCGAGGAGCTGCTCGTCGGCGAGGAGGCCTCGTTTCTGGCCTTTTGCGACGGCAAAACGGCCGTGCCCATGACCGCCTGCCAGGACCACAAGGCCGTCTTCGACGGCGACCGTGGCCCCAATACCGGCGGCATGGGGGCCTATTGCCCGGCGCCGGTGCTGCCGGCGAAGGACTACGCCGCGACCTGCGAACTGGTCATCGACCCCATTTTGCGCGAGATGGAAAAGCGAGGCCATCCGTTCACCGGCATCCTCTACGCCGGACTCATGATGACCGAGGCCGGCCCCAAGGTGCTCGAATACAACGTGCGCTTCGGCGACCCGGAATGCCAGCCGCTCCTGACCCGCCTCGACAGCCCGCTGCCGCCGATCCTGGCCGCCTGCCGGGCCGGAACGCTGACGCCGGATCTCGTGCGCTGGTCGCCCAGAAGCGCCCTGTGCGTGGTCATGGCCGCGCCGGGCTATCCCGGCAGCTACCCCAAGGGCATGGCCATAACGGGCATCGAGGCGGCCGAGGCCGATCCGGCCGTCACCGTCTACCAGGCCGGAACCAGGCGCGAAGGGAGCGGCATCGTGACTTCCGGCGGACGGGTGCTCGGCGTGACGGCCCTTGGCGACTCCTTGGCCACGGCCAAGGACGCCGCCTATGCCGCCTGCGCCAAAATCGATTTCAGGGGAGCCTTTTACCGCCGCGACATCGGCGACAAGGGCCTCAAACGGGAGGAACGCTAAATGCGCGTCGCCATATTCATCGGTTCGATCTCCGACGAGGAGAAGATGCGTCCTTGTTCCAAGGTGCTCGACTCGCTCGGCATCGAACACCGCTTCACCGTCACCTCGGCCCACCGCACCGTGGAGCGCACCGAACGGCTGATCAGCGAATGCGAGGGGGCCGGGTGCCAGGTGTTCATCTGCGCCGCCGGACTGGCCGCCCACCTGGCCGGGGCCGTGGCGGCCCGCACGGTCAAGCCCGTCATCGGCGTGCCGCTTTCCGCCTCGGGCTCGGCCCTTGGCGGCCTGGACGCCATGCTGTCCACGGTGCAGATGCCCCCGGGGTTTCCGGTGGCCACGGTCGCCCTGGACGGCGCCGGCGCGAAAAACGCCGCCTGGCTGGCCGCCTCCATCCTGGCCCTGGGCGATCCGTCCCTGGTCGAGCGCATCAAGGCCGCCCGCGAAGGTTTCGCCAAGGATGTGGAAACCGCCGCGGCCAAACTGCGCTAACCGCCTCCCCCCCTTTTTTTCCCGGCCGGCCGCACCCTCCGGCCTGGCCGGCCGGGAAAACCCGATGCCGCGCCAGCGGAGGCGCATCGCCGCATTCCGCTTCGAATCCACGCGACACAAAAATGAGTTTCCTGATATTTCGCTCTCTTTCAAAGCATGACTGACGGCAACCTCTCGCGCAAAAAAAAGCCCGGATGTTCTCCGGGCTTTAGCGAATGCGACATGGGCAGGCGCTAGTTCTTCACGCGCTTTTCCCACAGCCTCATCTCTTTCATCTTCTTGCGGCGTTCGCGTTGCAGCTCCTTGCACACAAGCGGCATGCCCTTGGGGTATCCCCACTTCTCGCGGTAGGTGTCCGGCGTAAGCCCGAACTTGCTCAAATGCTTCTTGGTGAGGATCTTGAACGACTTGCCGGACTCCAGACAAATGATGCTGCGCTCGCGCACGGCTTTTTTCGGATCGACGGGCGGCGTGGGGGCCTCGGCTTCGCCGCCCGGTATGGCGGTCCCGGCGGAGACAATACCGCGGATGTCGTCAGAGAGCCGCCGCACCATGGAGGTGATTTCCTCTTCGGTCATGTTGCGAACACTGGCCTGCGCCTTGACGATCTCCAACGCTTCTTTCAGAAAGTCTTCCATAGCCTCTCCTTCATAACGATATATGTTAACAACATCTTCATGCTGTTGCTCTAAACATACAATACGGGGATATGCAAGGCAAGTTAAAAAAAATACAGACTTTGTCATGGCTTATCTTTTCGACACCACAGCCTCTGCAAGCGACAAGAAAGACCGGCGCTGCGATATGCCCAGCGTCGCTTGGATAATACAATACACAACGTGCCCGAAGACGCCTGCTACGGGATGGTTTGCCTCGGCAGGCAAGAGCTCACAAGATATCAGTAGGCCGCATGCGACATGTCGTGCCGCATCGCAGCCGATAAGACAAAAAACCGTAGCTGCCCGGCGCTTACGGCCGGAAAGGCTCCGGTATACGGTCTGTAATGTCTTTGCGCCAATAGCCCTGGATATAGCGAACGCCAAGGCGCTTGTATTCCTGCCGCTGTCCGCCGGAGCTGACGTCCTCGACCGCTACGTCCATAAGCAGGTTGTCGGCGAAAGCCAACACCGAGGCCAGAACCTCCTGGCGCTTGGCCCTGTCCCAATGCCAGGGCATGCGCCTGGGGGCCACGCGCAGAATATCGGCCGGCAGCATTTCCATGAAGCGCGCCGGCGGGTTCTCGAGGTCGAAGCCGTCGAGCAGAATGCGCGCTCCGGCCCGCTTGCAATCAAGCAGCAGATCCAGAGCCCGGCCAGGATCGCCGCAAAGCCCGGTCACGTCGAACATCAAAATCGCGCGGCCGGGGTCGAGGCCGAGGCTGGCGGCGATCCGCCCCGGATCGAGGGACAGGTCGCAACGCACCAGATGGGCGGCCGCGTCCCGGATGTCGGCCATATCCGCCTCCAGGGCGGACAGCCATTCGATGGGGCCGTCCACGCGACGCTCCGGCAGCCCGATTCCGGCATGTTGCGCCTGCACGGATTCTATGCCGGCGACATCGCCGGTCCCTAGATCCACAAGTGTCCGGAAAAATATGCCGACGCCCCAGGACAGGGGAAGGGCGATGTCCCGCCCGGAAAAAACGGTCGGGGAATACAACGTGGGGATGTCGAAAGTGCGTGCCATGGTTCTTGTCATTCCTTAGCCCGAACTCCTTTTCAAAAACCAGTCCAACTAAATCATTATATATTTCAGTAGAATAAAGTAAAGCGATAATCCTTTTTTCAAGAAAAAGCCCAATTGGATGCGTCTCTATCCTCTTTCCAGGACAAAATTCCAGTACAACCCTTTTATCCCGGAAGACCCGTTAAATGGGTCAACACCCCCAAGGACGCCGTAAGAAGCCTCTGGCGCAACTCCTCCGGCAACCGCCACACCGTCAAGGCCATATACGCGCTGAAACCGGCCAACACGACGATATCATAGGCTATCATTACCCGCTTATGCATGAGGTCCTCCCGAGGGAATGTTTTTCCCCTTCGCTTTGCATGAGCAAGAGGCGTTCCCGGACGCCATGGACTGTGCCGGCGGGCTTTGGTATGCGCGCGGGCATGCCGCAGTTTCCTTTCGACGACTCCAAACGTTTTTCGCTCACGACCCTTGGCTGCAAGGTGAACCAGTACGAAAGCCGCGCCCTGGCCGAAGCCTGGGAAAAGGCGGGGCTCTCACGCGTGGACGACCCGGCGGCGGCCGATGTGGCCGTGCTGGTCACCTGCGCCGTCACCGCCCGGGCCGAGGCCGAAAGCCGCCGGCTGGCCCGCCAGCTCGCCCGCCAGATCAACCCACAGGCGCGCCCGGGGGCCCGGGCCGTGGTCACCGGCTGCGCCGCCGTGGTCGCCCCGGACGCCTTTGCGGCGCTTGGCGTCATCGTCGTCCCGGACAAGGCCGGCCTGGCCCGACGCCCCTTTGGCCCGGACGACGCCGCGCCCCGGGCCGACGCGGTTTTTCCCGACCTTGCCGTCACCGGCTACGACCGGGCGCGCGGGCTGGTCAAAATCCAGGACGGCTGCTCCCACGGCTGTTCCTACTGCATCGTGCCTTCCGGCCGGGGAGCCTCGGTTTCCCGCCCCTTCCCCGACATCCTGGCCGAGGCTATACGGCTCATTACGGCCGGGCACCGGGAGATCGGCCTCACCGGCATCAACCTCGGCCACTACGGCCGCGACCTGGAGGCGCCGGCGTCCTTCTGGGACCTGCTCGCCGCCCTGGACGACGCCCTGGCGCCGCGCTACGGCGACACGGTCCGGCTGCGCCTGGGGTCCCTCGACCCGGCCATGCTGACCGAGGAAGGACTTTCCGTTCTGGCCGCAGCCCGGCTGGTCTGCCCGCATCTGCATATTTCCCTGCAAAGCGCCGACCCAGAAGTACTCGTCGCCATGGGCCGCCGGGCGGACGACGCGAACCGGGTGTCCTCTTTTGTGGATGCAATACGTATAAAATGGCCGACCTTCGGCCTGGGCTGCGATGTACTGACCGGTTTTCCGGGAGAATCCGACGCCGCCTTCGGTCGCACCAGGGACTTTCTCTCCGGTTTGCCGCTGACCTACGCCCATGTCTTTCCCTATTCCCGCCGGCCCGGCACCCGGGCGGCGGCCATGGCCGGGCAACTGTCCAAGGCGGTCAAGACCGAGCGGGCCAGGGAACTGCGGGAACTGGCCGCAGCCAAAAAAGCCGCCTTTCGCGAACGCCTGTCCCGCGAGGCGCGCGTCGTCGTGGCTCTGGAACGCCACGATCCGGCTGTCGGCACCTGTGGCCAGTACGTCGATTGCCGCTTCGACGCGCCCGTCGCCGCCCCGCTCGGCGCGCTCGTGCGCGCCCGTCCGGTCGGCCGTGACGGCGACCTCCTGCTCGTGGCCCCGCTCGAGGCCGGGGCCGGGGCATGAGCACGCCCCACGAGCCCCTGCCGGGCAAGCTCGTCTGCTCGGTGCTGGCCGCCGACCACGACGCCTTGTGGCCGGGGTACGGACCGGCCTTGCAAGCGCGCTTCGGTCCGGTGGAGCTGGCCACCCAGGCCACGCCCTTCACCTTCACCGACTATTATGACGCCGAGCTGCGGGGACCGCTTAGCCGGCGCATGCTGGTCTTCGCCAACCTCCTTCCCCAGGGGGGACTGCGCGCGGCCAAGCTTTTCACCAACGACCTGGAGCGGACGCTCGCTCGCCCCGACGGGAGCCGCCGGGTCAACTTCGACCCCGGGCTTGTGACCAACGAACGGCTGGTTTTGGCCACGGGCAAGAACTTCACCCACCGCCTCTATCTCGGGGACGGCATTTTCGGCGATCTGACGCTTGTCTTTCAGGCAGGCTCCTGGCAAACCCTGCCCTGGACATTTCCCGACTACGCTTCCCTGGAAATGCTGGCGATCCTGACCGACATCCGCCGCCGCTACCGCCGGGACCTCCGGGAGGGCCGCGCGGCCGGCCTCGCGAACAAGGCTTTACCCGAATGATTTTCCTCATGAAAATCCCGACGTATTTTTCATGAGCACAGTATGAAAGGAGCCTCCATGCCCAATAGCATGACCGGATACGGCAAAAGCCGTCTGGAATCCGACGCCTTCACCCAGGTTTGGGAAGTGCGCGCCGTCAACAGCCGTTTTCTGGACCTCAAGTGGCGGCTGCCGCTTTTCCTGCGCCCGAGCGAACCGGCGCTGGAAAAAGTGGTGCGCGAGGCCGTGGCCCGGGGCCGGCTGGAAATCCATCTGGAATTCACGCCCAAGCGCGCGGACATGTGGAAGGCCCGGCTCGATACGGGGCTGGCCGGGGCCATGCTCGACGAGCTGGCCGCCTTCGCCAAGGAGCGCGAGGTGCCTTTCGCCCCGGACATAAACCGCCTGCTCTCCCTGTCCCATCTCTGGCAGGAGGAGGCCGTGGAACCGGACCCGAACCTGTTCGTCACCCTGGCCGACGGCCTGCGCCAGGCTCTGGCCGACTTCAACGAGGCCCGGGCCCGGGAAGGCGCGGCCCTGGCCGAAGATCTGCTCGCCCGGTTCGCCACGCTCAAATCCTGGCGCGATGCCATCGACGCGCTGACCCCGACGGTCAAGGCCGAAAAGCTGGACCAGCTCGTGGAACGGATCACGACCGTGCTGGAAAAGGCCGGCGTGGAGCCGACCCAGGACCGTCTGCTCCAGGAAACGGCTATTTTGGCCGACAAGCTCGACGTCTCCGAGGAGATGACGCGCCTGGCCGGCCATCTGGAGCGGCTGGAGGGGCTCGTGCGGGATGGCGGCGAAATCGGCAAGAAGCTCGATTTCCTGATCCAGGAAGCCTTCCGCGAGATCAACACCTGCGGCAACAAGGCCCAGAACCTGGACATCAGCCGGCTGGTGGTGGACTTCAAGGCGGAGCTGGAAAAGGTGCGCGAGCAGGTGCAGAACCTGGAATAGGAACGGGCTTTTGCTTTGCCCGCTTTTTCCGATATATCCGCTTTAACCGGCGACGTCGTCGCCCACGTTTCGTGTCCGAGGTGAGGCCATGCGCCAAACGCTGCTCAATATCGGTTTCGGCAACTACGTCGCTGCGTCCCGCGTCACGGCCATCGTCAATCCCGCGTCCTCGCCCATGCGACGCCTTCGCGAGGACGCCCGGGCCGAAAAGCGCCTCATCGACGCGACCCAGGGCCGCAAAACCCGCGCCATCATCATCACCGATTCCAACCACGTGATTCTTTCCGGCATCCAGGCCGAGACCCTGGGAGCCCGTTTCGCCGTGGAGGAGGACGCCAATGCCGTCTAAACGATTGGGACTTTTCATGGTGGTCTGCGCTCCGTCCGGGGCGGGCAAGTCCACGCTGATCAAAAGGCTGTGCGCCGAATTTCCCGTGCTGTCCTTTTCCGTTTCCGCCACCACCCGTCCGCCGCGCCCCGGCGAGGTGGACGGGGTGCACTACCATTTCCTCACCCGCGAGACCTTCATCGCCTGGCGCGAGGCCGGCAAACTGGCCGAATGGGCCGAGGTCCACGGCAATTTCTACGGCACGCCCCTGGAACCGGTGCGCCAGGCCCTGGAAGCCGGGCGCGACGTGCTCTTCGACGTGGACGTCCAGGGAGCGGCCCAGCTGCGCCAAAGCCTCGGCCAGGGAGCCTACGTCTTCATCCTCCCGCCGTCCCGGGCCGAACTGTCCCGCCGCCTGTCCGGCCGAGGCACGGATTCGCCGGAAGTGGTGGCCGGCAGGCTCGCCGCCGCGTCCAGGGAAATCGCCCAGGCGCCCCTTTTCGACTACTGGGTGGAAAACGCCGAGCTGGAAACGGCTTACGCCGACTTGCGCGCCGTTTACATGGCCGAGCGCCGCCGGCCCCGCTGCCACCCCCACCTGATCCCCGAACTGCTGGCCCAGTGGGATGCGGCCATCTGATCCGGGCGATTCCTTCTTGCGCGTTGACCCGGCTGTCGCTTTCCGGTTAAATTGAAAAAAAATTCCAGCCGGATCGCCCAAACGCCATGACCGAACAACACGAAAACGACCACGCCAACGGAGCCTCGTCTGCAACGGACGCCGCCGGCAAGCCCCGCGAGCGCATCAAGGGCATTTTTTCCACCCAGGCCATCCAGAAGGTGGGCACGGGCACCACCACCCGCCGCACCATCCAGAAGATGTACTGGTTCGTGGAGGAGGACACGGGCGGATCTTTGGAAATCCAGCCGCTCAACAAAAATTACGTCCCCTCCGGCCCCAAACGCCGCATCACCCTGGAAGAGTTGCTGGAAAAATTCTCCCCGGAGCCGGAATTCTACGTCTCCACGGTCTACCCGAGGCTGCGCGAACTCAACATGGTCATCCAGAAGGGCGAGCGGCACCGGGAGAAAGGCGAGATATTCAGCGCCGAGCTGGAATTCGGCCAGGCCCTGGCCGTGGACGAGGAGAACATCCGGGCCAATTTCGGCCTGGGACTGACCTACCTCGACCGGGGCGAGGCCAACAAGGCCGACGACATCTTCAAGCGTTTGGTGCGCCTCGACGCCGCCTTCGAAAAGGACCACAAGCACCTGTTCAACGAGTTCGGCATCAACCTGCGCAAGAACAAAATGGTCGACCAGGCGCTCACCTATTACCAGCGGGCCGAGGAACTGGCCATCCGCGACGACAACCTGATGTTCAACATCGCCAGGGCCTTCTTTGACAAGAAGGAGTACGCCAAGACCATGGAGTACCTGCAAAAGGCCCTGGCCCTGAACCCCGAAAACGCCGAATCCCGACGGTTTGCCGCCTTTCTCGAGGAAAAGGGCCTGGCCAAGGCGGGCGCCGTGCCGTCGCAATCCCCCGCCTCGCCCCCCGCCTCGCCCCCCGCCTCGCCCCCCGCCGAGGCCAATGCCGATGCCGACTCCGGGGATCCGGCGGACGAGGCGTCATGAATCAGGAACGGGCGCAACGGTTTCTGCTTGAGCTGCCCGCCGTCCGCGACGACCTGCCTTTCTCCCCGGCCCTGCTCACCCGACTGTTCCGCCTGACCGATGAAAACGGCGCCTCGCCCCTCGAGGCCATCGCCGACGCCATCGCCGAGGACCAGGGCCTTTCGGCCCGGATGCTGGGACTCGCCAATTCCGCTTTTTACGGCTTGCAGGCCGAGGTCGGCACGGTGGCCCGGGCCGTGGCCGTGCTCGGGCTTCGGGAAGTGCGCGGCCTGATCCTGGCGCTCGGCATGCGCGGACTGGCCTCGGCCCGCCCCCTGCCTCCGGGCTTCGCCCTTTCCCCCTATCTCGAGCACCAGCTCTCGGTTGCCGTGGCGGCCATGGAACTGGCCCGGGAAACCGGCGTCATGGACCCGGACGACGCCTTCACCGCCGGCGTGCTCCACGACCTTGGCAAGCTCATCACGGCCCTGTACCGGCCGGACGACTGGCTGGCCGAGGCGCGCCTCGTCGCGGCGGGCCCACTGGCCTGGCACGAGGCCGAGGAGCTCCACTGGGGCCTGGACCACGGCCTGATCGGGGCCATGGTGCTCGCCTCCTGGAACCTGCCGCCGAGGCTCACCGAACCCGTCAACTGGCACCACGCCCCGGACGCCGCCCCGGAGCATTCCGAGCCCTGCCGGCTGCTGGGCTTGGCCGACGCTTGCGTGCACGAGCGCACCGGACACCCCCTTCCCGACGGGGACCGGATCGCCCCCTTGGCCCCCGGCGTCGGCATCAAGCCGGACACGGCCCGGGAGGCGACCGACTCGGCCCTGGCCGCGCGCCAGCCCGGGCTTTTGGCCGCCGCGCTCGCCTGAGTCCCCCTTGCCTTGCCCGGCCGGCCCGGGCATCATCGTTTTTTCCTTCGGAGTGATCGTGCCCAAACGCTGGATTTTCCCCACCGCCGATGTCGCGCCTCAAACGGCCGACGTCCTGGCCGACGCCCTCGGCGTCTCCCCGACCCTGGCCGCCCTGCTTTACCGGCGCGGCCTGACCACCGCCGAAGCCATGGACGCCTACCTGTCCCCGGGCCTGCGCCGCCTCATGGCCCCCGGCGCGATCCCGGGCATGGACGCGGCGGCCGCGCTTTTGGCCCAAAGCCTCGCCCAGGGCAAGAAGGTGGCCGTCTGGGGCGATTACGACGTGGACGGCATCACGGCCACGGCGCTGCTCGTGGACTTCCTGCGCGAGCGCGGCTACGCCCCGCTCTGGCGGCTGCCCGAGCGGGCGGCCGAGGGCTACGGCCTCAACATCCCCGGCATCGAAGCGCTCGCGGGCGAGGGCGCGCAGGTCCTGGTCACCGTGGACTGCGGCATCGGCGGCGTGGAGGCCGTGGCCCGGGCCAAGGAACTGGGCCTTGCCGTCATCGTCACCGACCACCACCTGCCCGGGCCCGAACTGCCGCCGGCCGACGCCGTGGTCGATCCCAAGCTCGCCGACGGCCCGGGAACCGATCTGGCGGGAGTTGGCGTGGCCTTTTTCCTGGTCGCCGCCATCAACCGGCTCTTGCCCGGGGAGCCAAGCGACGTGCGCCGCCTGCTCGACCTTGTGGCGCTCGGCACCCTGGCCGACGTGGTGCCCCTTCGCGGCCCCAACCGCATCCTGGCCAAAAACGGCCTGCTCCTTCTGGCCGAGGCGCGCCGTCCCGGCGTCCATGCCCTGAAGGAAGTCAGCGGGCACAACCCCAAGGCGACCCTCGGCGCGTCCCAGGTGACCTTCGGCCTGGCCCCCCGCATCAACGCCGCCGGCCGCATGGGCCGCCCCGACGCGGCCCTCGACCTGCTCCTCGCCCCGGACCTCGACGTGGCCCGGCCCCTCGCCGCCGACCTCGACGCGGAAAACGCCCGCCGCCGGGCCGAGGAGGACGCCATCCTGACCGAGGCGCTGGCCCAGGCCGATGCCAGTCCGAACGGCCACGGCCTGACCCTGTTCGCGCCGCACTGGCACCAGGGCGTCATCGGCATCGTGGCCTCGCGGGTGGCCGAGCGCCGCTACCGCCCGACGCTGATCCTCACCGCCGACGAGGCCAAGGGCGTGCTCAAGGGCTCGGGCCGCTCCATCCCGGAATGCGACCTGCACGGGCTTTTGACCGAAATACAGGATGTGTTGCGCACCTTCGGCGGGCATCGGCAGGCGGCGGGCCTGTCCATCGAACCGGACAATCTGGCGCTTTTGACCCGCCGTTTCGACGAGGCGGCGGCCAGGGCCCTTGGCCCCACCCTGCCGACGCCTTCGCTGACCGTGGACGCCGAGCTTGCCTTCGACGGAGTCACGGCGACGTTTATCCGGGAAATCGGGTTGATGGAGCCCTTCGGCTGCGGCAACCCCGAGCCGGTCTTCGCCTCGCCGCCGGTGTCGGTGGTGGCCACGAGGCCCTTCGGACAAAATCACGTCGCCCTGACTCTGCGCGATCCCGGAGCCGGCATCACCCTGCGCGGCAAGGGCTGGGGCATGGCCGGCGAAGTGGGGACCCGGCCGAAGGGGGCAACGGTGCGCGTCGCCTTCTCGCCGAAGATCACCTATTTCTCCGGTGTGCCCGAGATCGAGTTACGATTGCGCGACGTCGGCGGCGCGTCTTGAGAAATATGTTACCGATCTGTAATGCTGCATCCAATAATTTCAATTGATTAGCTACATAACCCTTCTTGCCCAAGCTTGTAACAAAGGCGTAGCCTGACGACCGCCGTGCCTGGACTTGGCTTCGCCAGCCGGGTCCAGCGTGGCGGCCGTTCGGTGTGGACCGCATTTCCGCAAAGGAGGAAGGATTTATGAAACGTTTAGGCCTGTTGGCCATCGCGCTCGCCCTTGTGGCGGGCAGCGTCGTGGCCGCGTCCGCCGCCACAGAAGTGAAGATGACGGGCGACGCGTTCGTGTATGGCACGTTTAACGCCAACCAGAACTTCACCGGCTGGAGCACCGGCTCCTGGAACAACAACTCCGGTTCCTACACCCCTGCCGGCACCCAGACCGAAGACCGGTTCCAGATCTGGGAACGCTTTCGCCTGCGTTCCGACTTCGTCGCCAACGAAGCCGTGAAATTCAGACTGGGCATCAAGATCCAGGACACCTGGGGCCATGGCACCTTCACCGCCGCCAACCCGGAAGTGGCCATCCAGGTCTACCAGGCCTACCTGCAGTTCAAGCTGCCGGGCTGCGCCGCCGAAGTGACCGCCGGTCTCCAGGACCTGTCCCTGCCTGAAAACGCCTTCTTCACGGATTCAGTGGTGTTCGGCGGCGACCGCGCCGCGGCCCTGGTGATCAACGCGCCGTTGATCGACAACACCCTGGCCGTCACCGCCGGCTTCGCCCGCATGCTGGATAGAAACCGTACCTACGACACCACCACCACCCAGGTGGCCGATGAGCTGGACGCCTATTTCCTGGCCCTGCCCATCACCCTGGACGGTTTCAAGGCCACCCCGTGGGGCGCCGTCGCCGTGGCCGGTCGTGACGCCAACTACTTCACCGCCGGTTCCTACGGCCCCAACTCGAGCTTCGCCGACAGCCTGCTGTCCGCCGGCACGTTCATGGCCCCGTCCGGTTTCCGCAACGCCCAGAACGCCTACTGGTGGGCCGGCGGCACCTTCGAGGTCACCGCACTTGACCCGGTCAAGCTCTACGCCGACGTGATCTACGGCGCCGGCAACAAGAACGACCGCAAGAAGAACAGCCGCGAAGGCTGGTTCATCGACGCCGGCGCGGAATACACCGGCTTCGACGTCGTGACCCCGCAGGTCTTCGCCTGGTGGTCCACCGGTGAGGACAAGTCCACCCGCAACGGCTCCGAGCGCATGCCTTCGATCCTGTCCAACTGGGGTCCGGGCAACAGCTTCCTGTTCGACTGCTCCCAGGACCTGGTCAAGCAGGGCAACATGGGCGTCAACCCCATCGGCTCCATGGGCCTCGGCGCTTCGCTCAACAACATCAGCTTCATCGAGAAGCTCAGCAACCGCCTGACCTTCGTGTACTTGCGCGGCAACAACTCGGCCAAGGCCATCCGCTACCTGAACACCTACATGGGCAGCAACCCCTACTTCACCATGGGGCGTGACCTGACCGACAACGAGTACATCGTCAGCGCCAACTTCGACACGACCTATCAGATCTACGAGAACTTGGCCGCCGTCATGGAGACCGGCTGGGCCCACGGCGAGTTCCAGAGCAGTGTCTGGGGCCACCGTCTGGCCGAGAAGTCCCGTGAGGGCGACGCCTGGAAGGTCGCTTTCGGCCTGACCTACAAGTTCTAGCGAAAGGCATCCCACCAACGGCCACAAGGCCGGGGTCTCGTGACCCCGGCCTTTTTTTTATTTAATGACTACGGATTATAACGGCGACTTTGGCACGGCGCGTAAAAAAATTTAAACTTTTACGAAAAAAACGCTCTTTTGGGGTTGCAATTATGTAATTCTTCTCATAGTCGTGAGATGGAACGGGACGCCACCCGTTTCACGGCGTCGGGAACGCGCAGCGTTTTACGCGCAACTTTGAGGAGGAAGGAATCTATGAAACGTTTTGCCATCCTGGCCACCCTGGCCGCCCTGATCCTGGGCATCGCCAGCGTCGCCTCGGCCGCCACCGAGGTCAAGATGACCGGTGACGCCCGCGTCTACGGCGTGTTTTTCGCCAACCACAACTACACGGGCTGGAATGCCAGCGCCACCCAGACCGAAGACCGTTTCCAGATCTGGGAGCGTTTTCGCCTGCGCTCCGACTTCGTGGCCAACGAGGCCGTGAAGTTCCGTCTGGGCATCAAGGTTGAGGACGTCTGGGGTCATGGCACCCTGACCGCCGCCAACCCGGCCGTCGCCATCTCCGTCTACCAGGCTTACCTGCAGTTCAAGCTGCCGGATTGCGACGTCCAGGTGACCGCCGGCCTGCAGGACCTGTCCTTCCCGACGAGCTCGTTTTTTAACGACTCCGTCGTGTTCGGCGGCGACCGCGCCGCGGCTCTGGTCGTGAGCGCCCCGCTGATCAAGGACACCCTGGCCGTGACCGCCGGCTTCGCCCGCATGATCGACACCAACCGCACCTACGACACCACCACCACCCAGGTCGACGACGAGTTCGACGTCTACCTGCTGGCTCTGCCCATCACCTTGAATGGTTTCAAGGCGACCCCGTGGGGCGTCGTCGGCGTTGCCGGTAGGGACGCCGATTACGGCGATGCCGGCTTCCTCGAGTACCTGGTTTCCGCCGGTTCCTACCTGAACGGCTGGAAGAACAACCAGAACGCCTACTGGTGGGCTGGCGGCACCTTCGAGGTGACCGCTCTCGATCCGGTCAACTTCTATGCCGACGTGATCTACGGCGCCGGCGCCCAGAGCGACCGCAAGGCCGCCAAGCGTCAGGGCTGGTTCCTCGACCTCGGCATCGAGTACACCGGTTGGGACGTCCTGACCCCGCAGGTCTTCGGCTGGTGGTCCACCGGTGAAGACAGCTCCACCCGCAACGGTTCCGAGCGTATGCCCATCGTGGTGCCCAACTGGGGCCCGGGCAACAGCTTCCTGTTCGACGATTCGCAGGAGCTCGGCAAGGAATCCAACATGGGCGTCAACCCGGTGGGTGCCTGGGGCCTGGGCGCTTCTCTGAACAACATCTCGTTCATCGAGAAGCTGACCCACATCCTCACCTTCACCTACCTGCACGGCAACAACAGCGCCAAGGCCATCCGCAACCTCAACTACGCCCTTGGCACCAACTCCTACTATCAGATGGGTCGTGACCTGGCCATGGACGAGTACCTCGTCGCGGTCAACTTCGACACCAAGTACATGATCTACGAAAACCTGGCCGCCGTCCTCGAGACCGGTTGGTCCCACGGCGAATTCAAGACCAGCATCTGGGGTCATCGCCTGACCCAGCAGGCCCGCGAGGGCGATGCTTGGAAGGTCGCCTTCGGCCTGACCTACAAGTTCTAGTTCGAGCGGCGCCAACCTCCCGACGCCTCGGCCGGGACCTTCGGGTCCCGGCCTTTTTTGTGGCCGCGTCCCCGTGCACGCATCACCCATCACGATTTCATTATTTTTCTGTGACGTATGTGACAATACTCTGAAATAATAATCGATTCCAACATTTCAACTAAAAAATGAATTACACGGGCGACATGTTCCGCACCGTTGGGACTCTCGCCGGATGTATTGCCAACATATGAACGAAGAGGAAGGATTCATGAAGCGTCTTGTCTTGCTGGTGTGCTTCGCCACGCTGTTGCTCGGGGCCGCGGCCGCGGCCAATGCGTCGACGGAAGTCAAAATGACGGGTGACTCCCGCATTTATGGCGTCTATTTCGCCAACCATAACTTCACGGGCTGGAATACGGCCTCCTGGTCCGGATCCAATCCCGGCAGCTGGGGCCACTCCGGAACCAAGACCGAGGACCGGTTCCAGCTTTGGGAACGGTTCCGCCTGCGCTCCGACTTCGTGGCCAACGAAGCCGTGAAGTTCAGACTCGGCATCAAGGTGGAGGACACCTGGGGTCACGGCACCCTGACCGCCGCCAACTCGACCGTGGCCATCTCCGTCTACCAGGCCTACCTGCAGTTCAAGCTGCCGAACTGCGCCGTCGAAGTGACGGCGGGCCTCCAGGACCTCGACCTGCCCCACTCCTCCCTGTTCAACACCTCGCCGGTTTTCGGCGGCGACCGCATGGCCGCGCTGACCATCAAGGCCCCGTTGATCGACAACACCCTGGGTCTGCTCGCCGGTTTCGGCCGCGCCATCGACACCAACCGCACTTATGACACCACCACCACCCAGGTCGCCGACGAGTTCGACGTCTACTTCCTGGCCCTGCCCGTCACGGTGGACGGCTTCAAGGTCACCCCGTGGGGCATGGTGGGCGTGGCCGGTTCCGACGCCAACTACTGGAGCACCGGTTTCGGCCAGAACATCGTCTCCGCCGGCGATTTCATGACCCCGACCGGCTGGAAGAACAACCAGAACGCCTACTGGTGGGTCGGCGGCTCCTTCGAAGTGACCGCCCTCGACCCGGTCAGGCTCTACGCCGACGTGATCTACGGCGCCGGCGCCCAGTCCGACCGCAAAAAGAACAAGCGCGAAGGCTGGTTCCTCGACGCCGGCCTCGAGTACACCGGCTGGGACGTCCTGACGCCCAAGGCCTTCGGCTGGTGGTCCACCGGCGAGGACGGCTCCACCCGCAACGGCTCCGAGCGCATGGCCTACATCCACTCCAGCTGGGGCGCGGGCAACAGCTTCCTGTTCGACGACACCCAGATCCTGGGCAAGGAATCCAACATGGGCGTGTCGCCCGTGGGCAACTGGGGCATTGGCGCTTCCCTCGACAACATTTCCTTCGTGGAGAAGCTGACCAGCCGCGTGACCTACACCTACGTGCGCGGCACCAACTCTGCCAAGGCCCTCCGCTACCTCAACACCTCTCTCGGCAATAACCCCTACTTCCGGATGGGGCGCGACCTGACGGCCGAGGAATACGTCATGGGCGTCAACCTCGACTCCAAGTACATGATCTACGAAAACCTGGCCGCCGTTCTGGAAACCGGCTGGGCCCACGGCCAGTTCCAGACCAGCGTCTGGGGCCATCGCCTGGCCGAGCGCGCCCGTAGCGCCGACTCCTGGAAGGTTGCCTTCGGCTTGAACTACAAGTTCTAGCTGTCCTTGTTCGTGGTGTCCGGCGGGCAAGCCGGGGCCTTCGGGTCCCGGCTTTTTTTATGCCCTGTGAAATAATAACATTACGCTTTAGTAATGAGTAAAAATTTTTTAACTTTTGTCTAATATATATACACACCCCCCATTGCTGAGTCCATAAACACCCTGTAATACAAACTCGTGATCGCCGGAGGACTCGCCCTTCTCCGGTCCACATGCGCCTCGGTTTCCCGATAAAAACCGCTTTTCCGGAGGAAGGAATCATGAAACGCATTTGGAGCATCGCACTTGCGGCGGTGTTCGTTCTGGGAGCCTTCACCAGCGCCCGGGCGGCCACCGAGGTGAAGATGACCGGCGACGCCCGCGTCTACGGCGTCTTCTTTGCCGAGCACAATTACACCGGTTGGAACAACGCCTCCTGGACGTCCAACACCCCGACCTATGCCCACGCCGGCACCAAGACCGAAGACCGCTTCGAGATCTGGGAACGTTTTCGCCTGCGCACCGACTTCGTGGCCAACGAGGCCGTGAAGTTCAGACTGGGCATCAAGGTGGAAGACACCTGGGGCCACGGCACCCTGACCGCCGCCAACCCGGCCGTGGCCATCGCCGTGTACCAGGCCTACCTGCAGTTCAAGTTCCCGGGCTGCTCGGCCGAGATCACCGCCGGCCTGCAGGACATCGACCTGCCGATCAGCAACATGTTCTACGGTTCGCCGGTCTTCGGCGGCGACCGCATCGCCGCCCTGACCGTCAAGGCCCCGCTGATCGACAACACCCTGGCCGTGCTCGCCGGTTTCGGCCGCCTGATCGACACCAACCGCACCTACGACACCACCACCACCCAGGTGGCCGATGAGCTGGACGCCTACTTCCTGGCCCTGCCCATCACCCTCGAAGGCTTCAAGGCCACGCCGTGGGGCATGATCGCCGTGGCCGGCAAGAACGCCGGCTACTTCACCGCCGGCAGCTCGACCTTCAGCTCGCAGAGCTTCGCCGAGAACCTGGTTTCCGCCGGCACCTTCATGACCCCGGCCCTGTGGAAAAACGACCAGAACGCCTACTGGTGGGCCGGCGGCGCGTTCGAGGTGACCGCCCTTGACCCGGTCAAGTTCTACGCCGACGTGATCTACGGCGCCGGCGCCCAGTCCGACCGCAAGAAGAGCAAGCGCGAGGGCTGGTTCCTCGATGCCGGTGCCGAGTACACCGGCTGGGACGTCCTGACGCCCAAGGTCTTCGGCTGGTGGTCCACCGGCGAGGATCACTCCAACTACAACGGCTCCGAGCGCATGCCCCAGATCCGCAGCAACTGGGGTCCGGGCAACAGCTTCCTGTTCGACGACAGCCAAGTGCTGGCCAAGAACTCGAACATGGGCATGAACCCGGTCGGCGCCTGGGGCCTCGGCGCTTCTCTGGACAACATCTCGTTCGTCGAGAAGCTGACCCATCGCCTGACCTACACCTACATCCACGGCAACAACAATCCGGCGGCCATTCGCGCGGTCAACGCGGCCCTGGGCAGCAACCCCTACTTTGAAATGGGGCGCGACCTGACCTCCAACGAGTTCGCCATGGGCGTCAACTTCGACACCAAGTACATGATCTATGAGAACCTGGCCGCCGTCCTCGAGACCGGCTGGGCCCACGGCCAGTTCCAGACGAGCGTCTGGGGGCACCGCCTGGCCGCCAAGTCCCGCGAGGGCGACGCCTGGAAAGTCGCCTGCGGCCTGACCTACAAGTTCTAAACGCGGTCGATCGGAAACCGGGCGCGGGCCGGGGCCTTCGGGCCCCGGCCTTTTTTATGGCGCGTGGGTGGATGTGGCCGTCTGACAAAAAAGCGGCACCACCTTGCCGGACACCGTCCGGGCGATCCCGGCCGCATCCAGGCGCCGCGCCGACGGGGCCGAGACAATGGGCACCTGGCCCCGGGCCAGAAAGGCCTTGACCACGGACAGCGGCACCACGAATCCCATGTCGGCCGGCGCGTCCCCGGCGATCCGCCTGGTCGTCTCGGTATCGCGCCGGGCGGCCACCACGCCGGCCACATGGCCGGCGTGGTCAAGCAGCGGTCCGCCGCTGTTGCCGGGCAGCACTTCGGCCGTCACGGCCTGTTCGCCGCGCGGCCCCGCGCCCTTGGCCAGCTCCCGGGTCTTGCCGGCGGTGACGCGCATGCGCCCGGAAAGGGCCGCCCGTCCCGGATACCCGGCGGCAAAAACGGGCACGCCGGGAGGCAGCGCGTCACCCTCGCGAAAAGCCAAAGCCTCGGGCGGGGCCACGGCCAGCCGCAACAGGGCCAGGTCATGGTCCTGATCGGCCCGCAAAAGGCTCGCCGCCATGCGCCTGCCGTCCACCACGGCCATGAGGCGACGACAATGCGCCGCCACATGGGCGTTGGTCAGCACGTGGCCGAGCCGGCTGACCACAAAGCCCGTGCCGGTAATGACCTGGCCCTTCGGCGCGGCCCCACGCCCTTTGCCGCCTCCCCGCGCCGCCCCTCGCTCTTCCGGGGCCTTGCCCTCGATGCGCAGGGCCACGGTCGGGTCGAGGGCCTTTTTGGCGTTCGCGGCCAGGGCGTTAAGGCGCTGCCGCGTGGCCGCCTCGATCCGGTCCCCGGCCAGGGCATGAAGAGCCATGGCGTAGGCCGCGGCGGGATTTGCGACCACGCCCCGGCCGGCCAGCAACAACTCGCCGAGCACGGCCGCCGCCTCGGGAGAACCGGCCCGCACCGCCCGGCGCAGATAGCCCACCGCATCCGCCGTCGGTCCGCCGCGCCCGGAAAGGCGCATAAGTCCGAGCAGGTAGAGCGCCCTGGCCGATCCCTTGTCGGCCGCTTTACGGAAATACGCCGAGGCGCGGGCATCACTTTGGCCCACGCCCTCGCCCCGATAATAGAGCAGCCCCAGGGCGACCATGGCCGAGACGTTGCCGCCATCGGCCGCCCGCCGGTAGAGCCTGGCCGCCCCGGCCGGGTCCTTGGCTGTGCCGCGCCCGGTCTCGCGCATCACGCCTAAAAGAAAAAGCGCCGAGGGACTGCCGGAGCGCACCAGCGGGGCCAGTTCGCGCCGGGCCACGGCATCCCGCCCGCCCTCGAAGGCGCGCAAGGCGTCGTCGTAATCGGCCCGCCCCGGCGACGGCAAAGCGAGCAGGCAGACAGCCAGCAGCAGCGCCGCGCTTCGGCTTCTCACTTATGTTCCCCGTGCCCCTTGGCGGCCGGCGGCGGGGTCGGCGCGGGCGGCGGCGCATCAGCGGCCACCCGGCACAGTCCATAGCGCTGGGTCATCTGCGGCATGGTCGCCGCGCCGTGGTGCGAGGCCACCATGAGGAAATTGTCCGACGCCCCCGAGTACAGGGGATAGACGGTGACCAGGGTCACGCCGCCGTCGGGATAGCGGGCCATGGCGGTCAGGCCCTCGGGGCCCGTCATGTAGACGCCCGGCGTTTCCAAGTCGTCCTCCTCCAGCATCACCCGTTTGGCCTTGCGGTCCACGATGGAGATGGTCAGCCCCGGTATGTTGGGATTGAGCGGCGGCTTGATGCTGACCGACCCCCTGGGCGAAAAACCCGCCACAACCCCGTGGGTGAAGGCGCAGGCCAGCCGCTTGGCGGCAAAAAGGACCTCCCCGGCGGCCTCGGATTTCTTGTCGGCGGCCCGGCCCGGCCCGGTCGCGAGGACAATCACCAAAATACTAAATAAGATGACGACAAGGCTGTGTTTCATGGTACTCTCCCGTCACGGTTGCTCCCTGATCGGCAGGCTAGTGGGGGGCGCGCGTCGAGGTCAAGCCGGCCGGCGGCCCCCGGGCTGGCCGGGAAAGGCTTGCCGCCAGGGACACATTGGCGTATCATAATATCTGTCGCAAGCTCGGAGGAAGCCTGGAACAGCAGGTATTTACAGCCCATATTCCGAGCTATTTCCGGAGACTCCCGCATCATGAAGAAATTCCGCGTCTACTTCGCTACCAAAGTTCATGTAACGTATAGCTGGTTTCGACGTAAAAAAGACGTATCCGAAACGGATTACGTTGTCGTATTGGCCCATAATGAAGCCCATGCTCACAAGGAAGCCAAGAAGTATGTCGATATGGAGACATTGGGCATGCCTTTTCAAGTAACGCATATCACCCCTGCCGCCGACGACGAAATCGAGGGCCGGCACGGCTCCCTGGGCCTTGTTCCTCCCCCGGCCCAGGAAAGCCCGCAGGAAGCGGGCGAGCTTGAAAGCAATACGCCGGACTGATCGGTTTCCTTGCGCTCGCACAGTATAACCGGTCGCGGCGCGGCCCCGGCCGGCACGCGCCCGGGCTGTGACCGGACCGTGGGCGACGCCGCCAAAGGGGAGAACGCCTCCATGCTCACCACCTTTCCCAAGGGGCTTTACGCCCACGTGCGCGGCTTCCGGTTCGCCCTGGCCCACAAAGGTTATCTGGCCCTCACGGCCATTCCCTTTGTCCTGACCCTGGCTCTGTTCGCGGCCGGGGTGTGGCTTTTCGCCGCCAACGATGACCGGCTGCTGGCCCTAATCTGGTCGCCCCGGACGGCCGGAGCCGGCGAGGCCCTTGGCGCGCTTTACTGGCTGTACGTCCATGTAGCCAAGGCGCTGCTCTACGGGCTGGTCTTCGTGCTGTCCTATTTCCTCTTTATGGTTGTGGCCAACGTCCTGGCCTCGCCCATCTACGACGCCATTGCCGGCGGCATGATCCGCAAGCTGCGCGGCAACGACGCCGGCCACGAAAATGCCCTGCCCTGGTGGCGGGTGATGCTCGAGCAGGCCAAGCAGGCCGCGTTCGTGGCTCTCGTTCCCCTGGTCCTCGTCTTCGTGCCCGTCGTCGGGCAGATCCTCGCCCCCCTGGTCGCGGCGGCGCTGCTCGCGTTCGAATTCATCGATTTCGCCTATGCCCGGGACGAACCCCGCTTCGCCGTGCGCCTTAGGGCCATGGCCGCCCGTCCCCTGACCCTGCTCGGTTTCGGCCTGCCTCTGCTCGTGCCGGTGCTCAACATCGTCCTGTTCCCCTGCGCCATCTGCGGCGCGACGCTGCTCTACCTGGACGGCCCCGGCCGTGGCGACGGTCCTCCCCGCGCCAAATGACATTTTCGCAACATCCGCGCCCCGCAGTACACGAATCGCCCGTTTTGAGGCATGATGACCCGCCCGCGCGCCGGTCCGGCCTTGCCGCCACGGCGGCTTGAAGGTACTTTCGGCGCACGATCGCCAATCCGCGCCGCCGGACGACCGGCCGCGGCAACAAGGATTTCCAGCTCCATGCCACACGCGTTTTTCCCGCCGTCCGGCCGGCAACGACGAGGACCGGCCGCATGAGCCAGCACGGGCCGCAATCCGGCAAACGTTCCCTGTCCCATACCGCCGCCCTGGCCTTCGGGGCTCTCGGGGTGGTGTACGGCGACATCGGCACAAGCCCGCTGTACGCCATGAAAGAGTGCTTTTACGGCATGCACGCCATCGCCGTGACCCGGGACAACATCTTCGGCGTGCTGTCCCTTTTTTTCTGGTCCCTGACCATGGTCATCACCATCAAGTACGTGCTGTTCATCCTGGCCGCCGACAACAAGGGCGAGGGCGGCATTTTCGCCCTGGGCGAGCTTCTGCCCAAGGAGCGGGGACATCGTCAGGTGCGGGCCTTGCTGACCTTTCTGGCCCTTTGCGGCGCGGGGCTGCTCTACGGCGACGGGGTCATCACCCCGGCCATCTCCGTGCTGTCGGCCGTGGAAGGCTTAAACGTGGCCACGACCGCCGCCCAGCCCCTGGTCGTGCCCATCACCTGCGTGATCCTGTTCGGCCTGTTCATGGCCCAGCGCCACGGCACGGCCGGCATCGCCAAGATCTTCGGCCCGGTCATGCTGGTGTGGTTCGTGGTCCTGGCCGTCCTCGGCATCAAGGAAATCCTGAACGCGCCGGAAGTGCTGGCCGCCGTCAATCCCTGGCACGCGGTCAAATTCTTCGAGCGCAACCATCTGCACGGCGTGCTGGTCCTCGGCGCGGTGGTCCTGTGCATCACCGGCGGCGAGGCGCTCTACGCCGACCTCGGCCATTTCGGCCGCCGGCCCATCCAGCTCTCCTGGCTCACCATCGTCTTCCCCTGCCTGCTCATCAACTATTTCGGCCAGGGAGCCGGCCTGCTCCTCGATCCGGCCAACGCCGCCAACCCGTTTTACACCCTCGTGCCAGACGCCTTGCTCTACCCCATGGCCGCCTTGTCCACCGTGGCCACGGTCATCGCCTCCCAGGCGCTCATATCCGGCGTTTTTTCCCTGACCCGGCAGGCCATCCAGCTCGGCTGGTGCCCCAGGCTCCGCATCGTGCACACCTCGAGCGCCATGGAAGGCCAGATCTACATCCCCGAGGTCAATTTCGCCCTCATGTGGGCCTGCATCGGCCTGACCCTGGCCTTCGAGGAATCCAGCCGCCTGGCCGCCGCCTACGGCATCGCGGTCACGGCCACCATGGGCATCACCTCGGTCCTGTACTTCTTCGTGGCCCGCTGGACCTGGAACCAGCCCCTTTGGCGGGTCCTGCCGCCGGTCCTCGTCTTTCTGGTCTTCGACCTGGCCTTTTTCGGAGCCAACCTGCTCAAGATCGCCGACGGCGGCTGGCTGCCGCTGGTCATCGCCGCCTTGGTGGTCATGTGCATGGCCACCTGGCGCGACGGCAGGCTGGCGCTACGCCAGATATCCCTGGCCGCGACAGTGCCGCTGCGGACCTTTCTCGGCGAGGTGACGGCCAAGGAACCCCTGCGGGTTCCGGGCACGGCCGTGTTCATGTCCCTCTCTCCCCAGGGCACGCCCGTGACGCTGCTGCACCACTACAAGCACAACAAGGTCTTCCACCAAAGCGTGGTCATCCTCACCATCACCGCCTCCGACACGCCCTACGTGCCCGAGGACAACCGGCTGGAAATCCAGGAACTGGGCATGGGCTTTTTCCGCATCCTGGCCCGCTACGGCTTCATGGAAACCCCGGACGTCCCCAAAATCATGACCCGGGCCCGGGCCACGGGCATCCCCATCGACCCGCCTTCGGACACCACGTTCTTCCTGGGCCGCGAAAGCCTGCTCACCACGGGCAAGGCCCGCATGGCCGGGTTCCGCAAATCGCTTTTCGCGCTCATGTCCCGCAACGCCCGCCCGGCCACGGCCTACTTCGGCCTGCCGCCGGGACGCGTGGTGGAACTTGGCGTCCAGGTGGAGTTGTAGAAAAGGGAGGGAGAAGAGGATGCGAGAGGGGAAACCCTTTCAAAAGGGTTGTCCCCTCTCGCGCTCTCCCCTTCCTCAAGTTTTCAATGGCTACGATTTTCACCGTAACAACTGAATTCTATTAAAAGTCTTTGGAAAGGGGGTCTGGGGGGAGAACCTTTCTGCAAGAAAGGTTTCCCCCCAGCGCCTTTTGGACAAACACGCGCAACAGCCGGCGCCCCTTGACCCGAATCGTTTCCTGCCGTAACCGCAAGGCGCGGCGCGGACCGCCCGGGAATCCGCTTCCCGCCGCAAAAAGAGGAGCGCATGACCGACACGCCTGAAAAAGACGCCATCGACAATACCCCCGCCACGACCGGAGACGCCGCCTCGACCGCCGAAACCTCGCCGGCCGCGCCCGAGACCGATGCCTCGGGCGGCAACACGCCGCCGCCTCCGGCCGATCCTCCCGCCCCTGTCGGCGATGCCGCCGCCCCCCCGGCGACCACGCCGCCGCCTTCACCCGGGAAGCACGGGGATATGAAGGAAGCGCCGCTCCTCGAGCACCTCGTCGAACTGCGCACGCGCCTGGTGCGCTGCCTCATCGCCGTGGGCGTGGGTTTCGCCGCCTGCTACGCCTTCGCCGAGAAGCTGCTCGAAATCCTCCTGCATCCGCTCATGCAGGTCATGCCCGGCGGCAGCAAGCTGATCGCCACCAGCCTGCCGGAAACCTTCTTCACCGTCATGAAGCTGGCGCTGGTGGCCGGCGCGTTCGTGGCCAGCCCGTACATCTTCTATCAGCTCTGGAAATTCGTCGCACCGGGACTCTACAAGGAAGAACGCAAGATCATCATCCCCGTGGCTGTGGCCACGGCCGTATTTTTCGTCGGCGGCGCGCTGTTCGGCTATTTCGTCGTGTTCCCGTTCGGGTTCAAGTTCTTTGTGGACTACGCCTCGGACTACATCACGGTCATGCCGACCATCAGCGCCTATTTTTCCCTGGCCGTAACCCTGCTTTTCGCCTTCGGCATCATCTTCGAGCTGCCGGTTTTCATCTTCTTCCTGACCAGCCTCGGGCTCGTCACCACCAAGACGCTGCGCAAGTTCCGCCGCTGGGCCATCCTTTTGAGCTTTGTCGTGGCCGCCATCCTCACCCCGACCCCGGACGCCGTGAACCAGCTGCTCATGGCCGGCCCCATGGTCGTCCTCTACGAGCTTGGCATCTGGGTGTCGTGGTTCGTGGACAAGTCCCGCAAGGAGGAAAAGGCGCGCAAGCAGGCCGAGGCCGAGGCGGCCAAGAACCCCGACGCCGCGAAAACCGACCAGGCCGATGCGGCCGAAGCCAACCCCCAGGCGGCCGAAGGAAAAGAACCGACCGGGGAAAAAACCTCGACCGAAGGGGATGCGGACCGGACTGCCGCCGCGACCGAAAAACCGGCCGGCCCGGACGACGATCCCCAGGCCGGGTAACCTGCCGCATTGACTGCCAGTCAAGGGGACGCGCCGGCTCGTTCCAGCGTTCCCCTTGACAGAGGCTCCAAGGCAAGGCATATGTAGGCTACAAGCAACGGTTGTCGCCTTCTGGCAGATGCAGACCGGAACCGCCGCCGCTGCCTGAAAACCATCCGCATCAGGCAGCCCCCAAAGCGACCGCGTCCCCTCCGCGACCAACCAAGCCTTGTCGCAACGACCGCATCATTATGCAGCACGTCGTTGTCCCGCTCCGCGCCGGCTGTCGGCTCCGGGGCAAATCCTCTCGCTACGCGAGCCACTCCACCACGCGGACACCGAGACGACCTGGCAGCGGTCAGGTCCCATAGGCCCTTCCCCCTCCAAGGCGTCTTTTTTACCGGACGCCGACGCATGCGGCCTCCTCGGCGTCATGAAGCCATGGAGCGACGATGCGAACTATTTATTTTACCATACTCCCCCTGGCCCTGGCCGCGACACTCGTCGTCCAATCCGGCTGCGCCAGGACCCCCGACGCCAAACAAACCACTCCGCAGCAGCTCCAGTCCCAAACCGCCCCCGCCAGACTCACCTACGCCGCCCTGGGCGAAATCGTCGATCCCGACTCCGTTTTCATCGAAACCAGCCATTCCTCCATCAGAACCCTGCGCGTCAAAGCCATGGCCTACACCGCCTGCTCGGTGGGGAAAAAGCGCTCCAAACGCAAGGCCCGCGCCGCGCGCGGCGCCTGGGGCGATACGCTCACCCCCGGCATCAAGGCCGTGGCCGTGTCGCCGGACCTGCTCCAAATGGGCCTCGACCATGGCGACGTCATCACCATCGAAGGCCTGCCCGGAAAATACAAGGTCCTCGACGTGATGCACCGCCGCCACAACAAAAGCATCGACATCTACTACGGCGACGACCAATGCGGCGCCATCCAATGGGGCCGACGCAGCCTGACCATCAGTTGGAAGGATGATTAGGGAGAGGGAAAACGTGCGAGAGGGGAACCCTTTTTGGAAAAAGGGTTCCCCTCTCGCGCTCTCCCCTCCCCAAAACTTGCAACGGTGACGGTGAGGGATGCGACGACGCTATCCCGCAGTAACCGTTAAAGTC